>NZ_JAMXXM010000088.1:0-260 GCF_024129715.1 Acinetobacter lwoffii | reverse complement strand
TTTCAATGACCCCGACTGGACAATGCAACGTTTACGCATTGGTCAACTGAGGGGATCAGAGCCTATGCAGGTCGTTTCAGGTCGATTGGATGGCACTGTTGCAAATAGGCTGACATGATAAGCTAAATATCTTATGTATTTCGAGATACAGCAGATGAATCCCTTCCATGGTCGGCACTTTCAAGGTGAAATCATTCTTTGGGCTGTTCGTTGGTATTGTAAATATGGCATCAGCTATCGTGAACTTCAAGAAATGCTCG
>NZ_JAMXXM010000087.1:0-260 GCF_024129715.1 Acinetobacter lwoffii | reverse complement strand
CGAGCATTTCTTGAAGTTCACGATAGCTGATGCCATATTTACAATACCAACGAACAGCCCAAAGAATGATTTCACCTTGAAAGTGCCGACCGTGGAAGGGATTCATCTGCTGTATCTCGAAATAAATAAGATATTTAGCTTATCATGTCAGCCTATTTGCAACAGTGCCCTTTCTAAACAGGTACGTGTTTTTGTCATATTTCACCTATTACAGAGTTGCATAACATTAAACAGCTGTATCTAGCGGCTTATGATCCAGA
>NZ_JAMXXM010000086.1:0-261 GCF_024129715.1 Acinetobacter lwoffii | reverse complement strand
AATACGATGATCTCTAACGTCTTGCAGAACTGCAAGACGTTGAATTTCTTTATCGGACATAGTGATCAGCATCTATATTTTATATCCAGTCCATGGTGATAAAAACCATCATAAACCAGACATTTTTATTGGTGAGAATATAGACACTTTAAATGGGTTCTAACAATAGTTGTTATTCCCAAGTAGAAATGTCCTACCTAATAACCAAATAGAAATGTCCTATATGGACAATTCCAAGTCAAGCACAGGATTTAGATTTCG
>NZ_JAMXXM010000085.1:0-294 GCF_024129715.1 Acinetobacter lwoffii | reverse complement strand
GCTCTTTCTCTGATTTCAGGGGTATATTTTAATTTTGTCATCGGGATAGTCTCTCAGAATATTGACTCTCCGACAAACCCGGTACGGTTCATATTGTTGGATTCATAAGTTGAGTTAAATATCATAAATTTTCATTTAGTATAAAAGAAAATTCCTCTAATATTGATTCCATTTAACATAATGGCGGTTATACGAAATTTCGTTTGTTATTCCCAAGTAGAAATGTCCTACCTAATAACCAAATAGAAATGTCCTATATGGACAATTCCAAGTCAAGCACAGGATTTAGATTTC
>NZ_JAMXXM010000084.1:0-353 GCF_024129715.1 Acinetobacter lwoffii | reverse complement strand
TTAGGTAAACGTCTGATCCAGAAGTTCAACCTGGACAAGGACGCTGATCCGCAACACTACGGTATCGGCATTAAAGAGCTTTGGGAAATCGATCCTGCCAAGCATAAACCGGGTCTGGTGATGCACGGTGCCGGCTGGCCACTAAATGAAACTGGTTCTTCAGGTGGCTGGTGGTTATACCATGCTGAGAATAACCAGGTGACTCTGGGCATGATCGTAGATCTGTCTTACACCAACCCGCATATGTATCCCTTCATGGAAATGCAGCGCTGGAAAACCCATCCATTGATCAAGCAGTATCTGGAAGGTGGTAAGCGTATTTCTTATGGTGCGCGTGCTGTGGCCAAAGGTGG
>NZ_JAMXXM010000083.1:0-358 GCF_024129715.1 Acinetobacter lwoffii | reverse complement strand
GGCGAAGTTTGGTTGAAACTAAGATGCATTGCATCAAATTATTAGGAGATAAACTCAGTGCAAGGAGTTTTGATAGCCAAGTGAATGAGATTCATGCACGTGTAACAGTCCTCAACAGATTTACGGAATTAGGTCGATCACTTACCCAAGTTATGCCTTAAATTTGGCTCAATTAGGGGCGCTTTGCATTTCAAATCTTTGTGCAACAAAGCCCCTATCAAATAGATTTAAACACTTATATGTTATTACCCATATTCTAGTGTTTATTTTTAAATTCTGTTTTGAGTCATTTCCCCATTGACGAGTCTCAGCAGGTTCAGTGGATTCTCATCTCTTAATGCTTCAGGCAACAGACTTT
>NZ_JAMXXM010000082.1:0-358 GCF_024129715.1 Acinetobacter lwoffii | reverse complement strand
ACAGCACCCAACCGTTTATTCTCAACAATCTCTCGCTGATTCAGCTGACTTAATTTATCGAAGAGGCTGTAATTGATCTTTCGGCCATCATGCATGAGGGCTACAGTACCATCCGGGTATTCCAGGAACTCAAGATACTTACCGATCAACCTTTGATTTTCTTCGGTGTTTTCCAGGAGATATACGCATTTATCATAAGTAATCGTCAGGCTATTCGTGACTCTGCGGGGTTCACGCCAAGTAAAAATATCATCTAATTCTTCGGCTGTTTCAGTGATAGGCCGATGTAGATCCTTAGGATTAAAAGCCATCTTGGCGAACTTCTGATTGAACTGCTCAATGAAGCAGGGTAGCCAGG
>NZ_JAMXXM010000081.1:0-387 GCF_024129715.1 Acinetobacter lwoffii | reverse complement strand
TAGGGCGTGTCCTCATTTGAAGAATTGGTTTTAAATACTTAAAATCCTCCTTTGAGTTATTTTTATTTCTATATTTTCAATGGCACGTACTCTTCTTACCGATGATATCTGGCAGCAAATTCAAGATACTATGCGATTACATGGTTGCTACCGTTCAAAGAATAGTAGAAATATCATGGAAGCGATCTTATGGAAACTGCGTACAGGCGCCACATGGCGTGATATTCCTCAAGAATTTTGTCCTTGGCAAACTGCTTATAATCGTTTTAATCGTTGGGCAAGCAAGGGATTGTGGAATAAATTTTTTTTAGATTACGAGGCGTCTTGGATCAAGAATGGGTATTCATTGACGGAAGCTACATACGCGTGCATCAACATGCAAGTGGA
>NZ_JAMXXM010000080.1:0-397 GCF_024129715.1 Acinetobacter lwoffii | reverse complement strand
CCGAGCTCCACTTGCATGTTGATGCACGCGTATGTAGCTTCCGTCAATGAATACCCATTCTTGATCCAAGACGCCTCGTAATCTAAAAAAAATTTATCCCATAATCCCTTACTTGCCCAGCGATTAAAGCGATTGTAAGCAGTTTGCCAAGGGCAAAATTCTTGAGGAATATCGCGCCATGTGGCGCCTGTGCGCAGTTTCCATAAGATGGCTTCCATGATATTTCTACTGTTTTTTGAACAGTAACAACCATGTAATCGCATAGTATCTTGAATTTGCTGCCAAATATCATCAGTGAGAAGAGTACGTGCCATTGAAAAAATATAGAAATGAAAAGAGCTTAAAGGAGGATTTTAAGTATTTAAAACCAATTCTTCAAATGAGGACACGCCCTAGT
>NZ_JAMXXM010000079.1:0-407 GCF_024129715.1 Acinetobacter lwoffii | reverse complement strand
AAAAAACCGAATGTTTTTGCTTTTGGCGAATATAGTCTGGATCAAAATGAAAACTGGATTGTCGGAGTTGCCGCACGCTATAACCTGTTTTCCGGGATCGATAAAAACAAGAATATTCAGGCTGCCGAACTCAAACGCTCTGCTACAGAATTACTCACTGCACGCACCCAGCAAGAAATTGAAAATCTGATTTATAAATCTTATAGCGAAGCACTCAGTGCACAGCAAAGTGATGCACTTCTGGCACAAAACTTGAAAGCCGCACAGGAAAATTTACGCATCCAAGAATTGTCTTTTAAAGAAGATATGGGCACCGCCACACAGGTCATCGATGCACAAAATATGCTGAGCGGACTACGAGCTGAAACTGCCTTGAATGCCTACAAATATGTGATGTCACTGGCCAC
>NZ_JAMXXM010000078.1:0-414 GCF_024129715.1 Acinetobacter lwoffii | reverse complement strand
ATTTGGATCAGTTCACCAAAGCAATCCCGGTTGTAACGAGGCTGATACGGGCGTTTCAGGCGCTTGGATCGAGGAATCCATAAGTCAGCTGCAATCATCCAGGAACGCAGGGTTTCTACTGAAAGATCGAATCCATGTACGGTGGTGAGCTTTTCATGCGCTAAAGTGGGTCCGAAACCATGGAGTTGGTCAGAAACAATATTGAGGCACTTGAGTCTGAGTTCTTCAGGAAGTTTGGAATTGCTGATTTGGCCACGACCGGCATGGGCTAATGCAGCGGGACCTTGAGCTTTGTATTTCTGCAGTAAGCGTCTGATCTGACGTTCTGAAATATGAAGTAGCTGAGCAGCCTGGGATTGAGTTATGCGTTGATCGCAGATTTCCTGCAAGACCGACAATCGTTTAAGTTCTTTA
>NZ_JAMXXM010000077.1:0-427 GCF_024129715.1 Acinetobacter lwoffii | reverse complement strand
AACTCAATGCATTTAAAAATTGGTGAACTCTCTAAAAAAACCTCATGTTCAGTATTAACAATTAGGTTTTATGAAAAGGAAGGTTTAATTCCGGAACCGGAAAGAACGGAAGGAAATTACCGCCTTTACGATGTAGGCTATGTTGAGCGAATTAAATTTATTTTGAATTGCCGAACTTTAAATATGAGTTTGAATGAAATTCGTCAATTACTTACCTATAAAGACAAACCTGAGAAAAATTGTTCAGATGTGAATGAATTAATTGACTTACATGTCAGTGCTATCAGAGAAAATATAATCAAGCAACAAAAGCTTATTGAACAACTATCTGATTTAAGAGGTACTTGTGATGGTTTATGTACAATTGACCAATGTGGAGTTTTAAAAAATCTAGCTTGATTATCTAGACCTATGCTTTTTTCAAAAA
>NZ_JAMXXM010000076.1:0-498 GCF_024129715.1 Acinetobacter lwoffii | reverse complement strand
AGGCTATACGCATAGATTTATAATTGCGTGCTAGTTTATCAAATCGAGTTTGCAATAGCACGGAAATGTTTTGATCTCGCAAAAGCGTTTTCAACTAAATATCTTAATTTATATAGATATTTATCAAATTCTTTATTCGATCTCTTACTGTTTGATCTCAATGGAATAATAGGAATCATATTCTTGTTCTTAGCACATATTCGAATGTGCTCAGCATCATATCCCTTGTCAGCAATGAGATATGTTGCCTCGCCTACAATATCAATCAGTTGTTTTGCAACTTGACTGTCGTGGACGTCACCCCCAGTGATTTTAAAATCAATCGGTAATCCATTCGCGTCGGTTGCAAGATATATTTTTGTTGTTTGTCCACCGCGTGATTGTCCAATTGCTCTTTCGAAACCATACCGAGCTCCACTTGCATGTTGATGCACGCGTATGTAGCTTCCGTCAATGAATACCCATTCTTGATCCAAGACGCCTCGTAATCTAAAAAAA
>NZ_JAMXXM010000075.1:0-506 GCF_024129715.1 Acinetobacter lwoffii | reverse complement strand
GAATTAAACCTTCCTTTTCATAAAACCTAATTGTTAATACTGAACATGAGGTTTTTTTAGAGAGTTCACCAATTTTTAAATGCATTGAGTTAGTATTTCCAAAGATTCTTGACTCTATAGTAACTATAGGGATTCTAATATTCAAAGTTTATAATTTTTTTAATGGGTATAATTATGAGTGGTTGTGGATGTAGTAAAGAAACACCATGCGAAGATAAGAAATCTCAACAAGAAAATCATCCATCAATTGCAGAAGCAAACAATTCAAAGAATTGTGATAATACGCTTAGCTGTTGTGGTGAAGAGGAAGAAAAAAAATCTTCATCTCCTTGCTGTAACACTTCAAACAGTTGTGAAGATACCGCTCAATCCTGTTATGGTTCTGATCCCAAAGAAAATTTAAGCACTGAAGATATTTTAAAAGATTCGCACTACATGAGTGAATACTTAGTTCCCAAAATGGATTGTTCTGCGGAAGAACAGATGGTTCGTATGGCGCTATCTTC
>NZ_JAMXXM010000074.1:0-507 GCF_024129715.1 Acinetobacter lwoffii | reverse complement strand
GAAGATAGCGCCATACGAACCATCTGTTCTTCCGCAGAACAATCCATTTTGGGAACTAAGTATTCACTCATGTAGTGCGAATCTTTTAAAACGTTTTCAGTGCTTAAATTTTCTTTGGGATCAGAACCACAACAGGATTGAGCGGTATCTTCACAACTGTTTGAAGTGTTACAGCAAGGAGATGAAGATTTTTCTTCTTCCTCTTCACCACAACAGCTAGGCGTATTATCACAATTCTTTGAATTGCTTGCTTCTGCAATTGATGGATGATTTTCTTGTTGAGATTTCTTATCTTCGCATGGTGTTTCTTTACTACATCCACAGCCACTCATAGTTATACCCATTAAAAAAATTTATAAACTTTGAATATTAGAATCCCTATAGTTACTATAGAGTCAAGATTTTTTGGAAATACCAACTCAATGCATTTAAAAATTGGTGAACTCTCTAAAAAAACCTCATGTTCAGTATTAACAATTAGGTTTTATGAAAAGGAAGGTTTAATTC
>NZ_JAMXXM010000073.1:0-541 GCF_024129715.1 Acinetobacter lwoffii | reverse complement strand
TTTTTTTAGATTACGAGGCGTCTTGGATCAAGAATGGGTATTCATTGACGGAAGCTACATACGCGTGCATCAACATGCAAGTGGAGCTCGGAATGGTTTCGAAAGAGCAATTGGACAATCACGTGGTGGACGAACAACAAAAATACATCTTGCAACCGACGCGAATGGATTACCGATTGATTTTAAAATCACTGGGGGTGGCGTCCACGACAGTCAAGTTGCAAAACAACTGATTGATACTGTAGGCGAGGCAACTTATCTCATTGCTGATAAGGGGTATGATGCTGAGCACATTAGAATATATGCCCAGAACAAGGATATGATTCCCATCATTCCAATGAGATCAAATAGTAAAAGATCGAATAAGGAGTTTGATAAATATCTATATAAATTAAGACATTTAGTTGAAAATGTGTTTGCGAGATTGAAGCATTTCCGAGCGATTGCAACCCGATTTGATAAGCTTGCACGAAATTACCAGTCTATGATTTACATTGCTTGCATATTTATTTGGTGTAAAGCCAAATGAGGACACGCCCTA
>NZ_JAMXXM010000072.1:0-579 GCF_024129715.1 Acinetobacter lwoffii | reverse complement strand
CAGCTGACTTATGGATTCCTCGATCCAAGCGCCTGAAACGCCCGTATCAGCCTCGTTACAACCGGGATTGCTTTGGTGAACTGATCCAAATCGATGGCTCTCACCATGACTGGTTCGAAGGACGCGCTGCTAAATGCTGTCTGCTGGTGTTTATTGATGATGCTACAGGAAAATTGCAGCATTTACGCTTCTGTGAATCAGAATCAACCTTTGACTATATGATTTCAACACGTTTATATGTCGAACAGCACGGTAAACCATTGGCATTTTACAGTGATAAACATTCAGTGTTTAGGGTGAATCAAAGCAGCAAGAAAGACACCAAGATTACGCAATTTGGACGCGTACTCAGTACCCTCAATATCGATATCATCTTCGCTAACTCACCACAGGCCAAAGGCCGTGTGGAACGCGCCAACAGAACCCTTCAGGACCGTCTGATCAAGGAGATGCGCCTGGAAGGCATCTGCTCGATTGAGCAAGCTAATCCTGGCTACCCTGCTTCATTGAGCAGTTCAATCAGAAGTTCGCCAAGATGGCTTTTAATCCTAAGGATCTACATCGGCCTATCACTGAAAC
>NZ_JAMXXM010000071.1:0-580 GCF_024129715.1 Acinetobacter lwoffii | reverse complement strand
GTTTCAGTGATAGGCCGATGTAGATCCTTAGGATTAAAAGCCATCTTGGCGAACTTCTGATTGAACTGCTCAATGAAGCAGGGTAGCCAGGCATTAGCTTGCTCAATCGAGCTGATACCTTCCAGACGCATCTCCTTGATCAGACGGTCCTGAAGGGTTCTGTTGGCACGTTCCACACGGCCTTTGGCCTGTGGTGAATTGGCGAAGATGATATCGATATTCAGGGTACTGAGTACGCGTCCAAACTGGGTAATCTTGGTGTCTTTCTTGCTGCTTTGATTCACCCTGAAGACTGAATGTTTGTCGCTGTAAAATGCCAACGGCTTACCATGCTGCTCAACATACAAGCGTGTTGAAATCATATAATCAAAGGCTGATTCTGATTCACAGAAGCGTAAATGCTGCAATTTTCCTGTAGCATCATCGATAAACACCAGCAGACAGCATTTAGCAGCGCGTCCTTCAAACCAGTCATGATATGAGCCATCAATTTGGATCAGTTCACCAAAGCAATCCCGGTTGTAACGAGGCTGATACGGGCGTTTCAGGCGCTTGGATCGAGGAATCCATAAGTCAGCTG
>NZ_JAMXXM010000070.1:0-582 GCF_024129715.1 Acinetobacter lwoffii | reverse complement strand
TAAAAAGCACCCTTCAAATTAGACTAAGAGTGTCCAACTTTCGGGGTGCAGATTATCCTGCCGGGGTTTTTCATATTGGGTTGCTAAGTATAACTCCTGTCGTACCTTACAGTCCTTGTGCTTATCTCTTGTTATTCTTGTATGGAACTTCCTGTTCCCGATGAGTTCATCATAGGAAAATTCCACTGTCCCAGGTAGCCGCAAAGGGCCGAGTTTCATGTACGCCAGGGCGTACAAAATAGCCTAAATTTTATCCCCAGCAATTGGGGATAGTTTTGGAACTTGGATCCGTATGAAATGGGCACTGATCGCCAAATTGATCGTTTTTTATCCAAATTTACTGGCAAAATGTTACAGATCTGCTTAAAAACTCACCAACTTATTACAAAAGCCGATTTTTGCGCGTTTTATGATCAGGGTTGAAATTTTAAGTAATTGATATTTAAATTAATATACAATCGTATTGCGTATAACCGCCATTATGTTAAATAGAACCTTCTTTAGTTGAATATTCATACTTTCAATGGAGCAAAACTTGCAGAATCTTGTCTAATTTGTAATCCTTGCAGCCAAGGGTGTCTA
>NZ_JAMXXM010000069.1:0-593 GCF_024129715.1 Acinetobacter lwoffii | reverse complement strand
TGTAAGCCCCAAGTAGAACTGTTCTCGATAAATAATGAGCTAATTAACAGTACATATTCGGCTCAAAATATGAGTCGAATTTGTGCTATATTTAACTCATCTTAGATTTTAGATGAGAGAGATTGAAAATGCAGAAATGGATTTGGCAAGCAGAAAACTGGACAAATTTTACATGGCAAGATTCAACTATCTTACCTAAAACCAGACAGATACATCAAAAAATAGGAATTCTTCTTGGACAAAGTCAGCATAATTTGGCGAAAGAACAATTCACTCTAGATACTCTACTTGCCAATCTCGTTGCTTCATCAGCAATTGAAAATGAAACCCTCAATGTTTTTTCATTGCGATCATCTTTAGCCCAACGCTTGGGTGTCACTCTTGAACAGCCTTATCCAAGCTCAGATCGATCAGAAGGTTTAGCCAATATCATGCTGGATGCGCTGAACGATGTTAAGCAACCACTGACTGTTGAGCGCCTCATGCAATGGCATCGTTGGCTTTTCAATGACCCCGACTGGACAATGCAACGTTTACGCATTGGTCAACTGAGGGGATCAGAGCCTATGCAGGTCGTTTCAGGTCGATTGGAT
>NZ_JAMXXM010000068.1:0-619 GCF_024129715.1 Acinetobacter lwoffii | reverse complement strand
GTCCTTTACGTAGTGCACGCATGACTTCAATACCTTTAATTGTGGCATAAGCCGTCTTCATAGATTTGAATCCTAATGTGGCCCTGATGATTCGCTTTAACTTACCATGATCACATTCAATGACATTATTTTTATACTTAATCTGCCTGTGCTCAATATCTACTGGACATTTTCCTTCTCGCTTTAATCGTGATAAAGCATGGCCATAGGTCGCTGCTTTATCTGTATTGATGACCCGTGGAATTTGCCATTTTTTCACCGTATTGAAGATCTTTCCTAAAAAACAATAGGCTGATTTACTGTTCCGTCTAGCGGAAAGGTAAAAGTCAATCGTATGACCATGTTGATCAACTGCACGATACAGGTAAGTCCATCGCCCCTTCACTTTGATATAAGTCTCATCCATATGCCATGAATGTAAATCTGTAGGATTACGCCAATACCAGCGTAAGCGTTTTTCCATTTCTGGAGCATAACGCTGAACCCAACGATAAATTGTGGTGTGGTCAACATTCACACCTCGTTCAGCGAGCATTTCTTGAAGTTCACGATAGCTGATGCCATATTTACAATACCAACGAACAGCCCAAAGAATGATTTCACCTTGAAAGTGCCGACC
>NZ_JAMXXM010000067.1:0-669 GCF_024129715.1 Acinetobacter lwoffii | reverse complement strand
CTGGCAAAAGTTGAAAGTTATTCTGCGTAATTTATCCATTCACCACAACTCAAATTTACGCAATTTTATTGAAGCTATTCTCTATAGAATTAGAACAGGCTGTCCGTGGCGAGATATTCCTTGTTGTTTTGGTCATTCCAACTCTATTTTCAAACGTTTTAATCGTTGGTCAAGCAGCGGTAAGTTACTTAGATTATTCAAATTACTAGCCT
Source organism: Acinetobacter lwoffii (assembly GCF_024129715.1). GTDB lineage: Bacteria > Pseudomonadota > Gammaproteobacteria > Pseudomonadales > Moraxellaceae > Acinetobacter > Acinetobacter lwoffii_U. The sequence continues at coordinate 457 of NZ_JAMXXM010000067.1, read as the reverse complement.
CATGCCCCGATATGGAGTGGATTTTTATTGATGGCTCTCATGTACGTGCTCATCAACATTCTGCCGGTATAGCGAATCAATCTATTTCTAAAAGTGTAGGAGGAAACTCCTCAAAAATACATTTGATTGTTGATGCACATGGCAATCCTATTGATTTCATGATTACCGATGGAACCACACATGATGTTAAAGTTGCACCTGATTTAATATCAACATTAGATTTAAAAGAGACAAAAGTGGTATGTGCAGATAAAGGCTATGATTCAGAACCACTGCGTGAACAGATCAGGAAAACAGGGACTAAAGCGAATATACCAAAGAAAACAAATAGCCAATCGAACAATGACCATATGGACTGGTATTTATATAAAATCAGGCATTTAGTTGAAAATATGTTTTGTAGATTAAAGCAATTTAGAGGAATAGCTACTCGATATGACAAGCTCAAAAGAAATTA
>NZ_JAMXXM010000066.1:0-677 GCF_024129715.1 Acinetobacter lwoffii | reverse complement strand
TTTTAAAAGATTCGCACTACATGAGTGAATACTTAGTTCCCAAAATGGATTGTTCTGCGGAAGAACAGATGGTTCGTATGGCGCTATCTTCAATTGATGGTGTTCAAAAACTCATCTTTGATTTACCTAACCGTTCTTTAAAGGTTCTACATAATCAAAAAGATGAAAATATAACCACCAAACTTGAAGCTTTGGGTTTTGGTGCAAAGCTTGTGAAGACTGAAACTTATATAAGCAATCAACAGGCTAAGCAAACAAGTACCTACACCATTCCTAAAATGGATTGCTCTGCTGAAGAGCAAATGGTCCGTATGGCTCTTGCAGATATTGAAGCAGTTAAAGGTCTTACTTTTGATCTTCCCAATCGAAAACTGAAAGTCTTCCATAATGAAGGGATTCAGCAAATTACGGCTAAACTCGAAGGACTGGGTTTTGGGGCGAAACTTGATGAAATACAGCTTTCTTCAGGCGATATACCTAATGAACCTGATCCTGTGAGACAAGCTAAAGTACTTAAACTGTTATTAGGTATTAATGCTCTACTTTTCTTTATAGAATTCATCAGCGGTATTATTGCTGCGTCTACAGGATTGATTGCTGATTCTCTAGATATGTTTGCCGATGCAGCCGTTTATGGTATTGCGCTATATGCCGTCGGAAAAGCTGCGAAATATCAA
>NZ_JAMXXM010000065.1:0-783 GCF_024129715.1 Acinetobacter lwoffii | reverse complement strand
TCTATAGCGTTCTGTTAATATCCGAAAATGTTTAAGTTTGCCGTTGATATGTTCAATGGCTGTCCTACGCCGACTGATTTCTTGGTTGATCTTTTTTGCTATTTTGGGTAATGATAAATTCTTAGGTTTCTTGATTGGAATGAGTAACTTACTCTTAATCTGATGAAATCCTTTATAGGCTAAATCTGCCATGATACAAGGATAAATAATCATCTCCTTCAAATACTTACGCGCAATCGTCAGATCATGTTTTCTGCCACTTTCGACCTGTATACTTACAATTTTCTTTAGTCTTGGGTTAAAAATGACCTGTGTTTTTAGCGTATGTTTCTTCTTTTTACCACTATAGAATTTTCTTTGTTTTTTTGGGATGCTCAATCTGTGACTCAGTGACATCAACGATCACATAATCCCCCTCACTAAACTTTTGATTCCTTTTAGGCAATGCGAAAATCCGTGATTGAATCAGAGCATTTTCAACTTTTTGAATAGTACGATTCACATTGCTTTCAGCTAGGTTATAGTCAGCGGATAACTCAATTTGAGTTCTATAACAGCGTAAGTAATTTAAAGTTAACAACAATTGATCCTCTAAACACAACGAATGAGGTCTTCCAGATTTTTTCTTGGCAAGTTCAGCGTGTTGTAACACCGATACCATTTTTAAGAATAATGGACGAGGAACTCCAACGAGTCGTTTAAATTCCCCATCATTAAATCTAGTTAAATTTTCATATTTCATGGGGCTAGTATAAACAATTTTTTACTTTCGCAAGAGATCTA
>NZ_JAMXXM010000064.1:0-845 GCF_024129715.1 Acinetobacter lwoffii | reverse complement strand
TTTCAATGACCCCGACTGGACAATGCAACGTTTACGCATTGGTCAACTGAGGGGATCAGAGCCTATGCAGGTCGTTTCAGGTCGATTGGATTACCCTAAAGTACATTTTGAAGCACCGCCAAGAGAAGGCTTAGAAGAACGCTTACATACCTTCATAGCGTGGTTTAATCAGAGTCTGAATGATTCATTGCTTGATCCTCTGTTACGTGCAGGCATTACCCATTTATGGTTTGTTACCCTACATCCTTTTGATGATGGTAATGGCCGTATTACACGTATACTTACAGACCTTGCTCTAGCTCAAATGGATGAGCAAAGTATCCGTTTGTATGCAATGTCTACTGCGATATTAAATAAACGTAAAAGTTACTATGAGATATTAGAACAAACTCAAAAAAATGATTCTGATATCACAGATTGGCTGATTTGGTTTCTAGACACGTTGAATGAAAGCCTTGAAAAAACCTTAGCGCAGATCAGTCGAACATTGTTTAAAAGTCAATTTTGGCATAAATATTCAAATTTAGCCCTGGGTGAAGAACAACGTAAAGTTCTAAATCGTTTATTAGACGGTGGCGAAAATGGCTTTGAACATGGTATTAGTGCTTCGCAATATCAAAAGGTTGCTAAAGTCAGTAAGGCAACGGCTACTCGCCACTTATCAGACTTACTTGAGAAAGAATGTATCGTTAAATTAGAAGGTGGTGGACGTAATACACGCTATCAGATCAATACCCAGTTATAGATATTCTAAGCAATAAAAAACCCCGGCATCCTGATCTGACCCCCAAAAGTTAGACAGTAAGTTAGGCAATTTCTAAGGACTGATTTCTGTATTCTACAGG
>NZ_JAMXXM010000063.1:0-969 GCF_024129715.1 Acinetobacter lwoffii | reverse complement strand
TGGCATTAGCTATCGTGAACTGCAGGAAATGCTGGCCGAACGGGGTGTGAATGTTGATCACACGACTATTTACCGTTGGGTTCAACGTTATACGAATCTAAAAATGGGAGCCTATAGCTCCCATTTTTATTGTTAAACGTTGAATCCTATATGTTTTCCTGTTGGAAGCTCTACATCAATACGGAGCTTCCCACCCATTGCCTCAACATACTTTTTCATGGTTGAAATCTTAAGATCATTGCCACGATTTTCTATTGCTGAAAGCGATGGCTGTTTTATTCCCAAAGTTTCAGCAAGCTCTTTTTGAGAAATTTCGAGTTCTTCACGAATAAGATGAAGCTGATTTTCTAGCAGTAATTCATCAGCCATTTTTTGAATACGGGCTTGGCTCTCTGGAGAGCGGCTAGCTAACAATTCTTGCAGAGTCTTAGCCATTAGATTTATCTCCTAGGGTAGTGAGATGAAGTTGGTATTGTTCATCTGCAATATCCAGCATGTCTTTATAAAAACGCTTTTTACCGCCTTTATCAGCAATACATAGAACAATAGCCTGTCGTAAGGGATCAAATGCGAAGAAAGCTCTTAAGGGTCTACCGCGATGTTGAACACGCAGTTCTTTCATATTGGTAAATTTAGACTCATACACAGTATCTACTAAAGGACGGCCTAAACTCGGTCCCTGCTGCTGTAGAACAACCAGGGCAGCTAGGACCTTCTCTTGTGTAGGTTCATCTGCTGTTCAAGCCACTGATTAAATAGATCTGTCGTAATGACTGTCCACATACCACAACCAAAATATAGATTATAGTCTATATTTTAGGGGCATTATGTTTGTTTTGCAAATGAGAAAGGATAGGCAATAAAAAACCCCGGCATCCTGATCTGACCCCCAAAAGTTAGACAGTAAGTTAGGCAATTTCTAAGGACTGATTTCTGTATTCTACAGGGGTCAGTCCTTTCAATTTAACC
>NZ_JAMXXM010000062.1:0-1146 GCF_024129715.1 Acinetobacter lwoffii | reverse complement strand
CATGGCTAAGGCTAAGTTTGAACGTAATAAGCCACACGTTAACGTGGGCACAATTGGTCACGTTGACCATGGTAAAACAACTTTAACAGCTGCAATTGCAACTGTATGTGCGAAGAAATTCGGTGGCGAAGCGAAAGACTACGCTGCAATCGACTCTGCACCAGAAGAAAAAGCACGTGGTATTACAATTAATACTTCACACGTAGAATACGATTCTCCAACTCGTCACTACGCTCACGTAGATTGCCCGGGCCACGCCGATTATGTTAAAAACATGATTACTGGTGCTGCTCAGATGGATGGCGCGATCCTTGTATGTGCTGCGACTGATGGGCCTATGCCACAGACTCGTGAACACATCCTGCTTTCTCGTCAGGTAGGTGTACCTTACATCGTTGTATTCTTGAACAAATGCGACCTTGTAGACGATGAAGAGCTTCTTGAGCTAGTTGAAATGGAAGTTCGTGAACTTCTTTCTACTTACGACTTCCCGGGTGATGACACTCCAGTGATCCGTGGTTCTGCTCTTCTTGCGCTTAACGGTGATGACAGCCAATACGGCGAGCCAGCGGTAGTTGCGCTTGTTGAAGCACTTGACTCTTACATTCCAGAGCCAGAGCGTGCAATTGACCTTCCATTCCTTATGCCAATTGAAGACGTATTCTCAATCTCTGGTCGTGGTACAGTAGTAACTGGCCGTGTAGAGACTGGTATCGTTAAAGTAGGCGAGTCTGTAGAAATCGTTGGTATCCGTGATACTCAAACTACTACAGTAACTGGCGTAGAAATGTTCCGTAAACTTCTTGACGAAGGTCGTGCGGGCGAGAACTGTGGTGTTCTTCTTCGTGGTACTAAGCGTGAAGACGTACAACGTGGTCAAGTATTGACTAAACCAGGTGCGATCAAGCCACACACTAAATTCGATGCGGAAGTATACGTACTTTCTAAAGAAGAAGGTGGTCGTCACACTCCATTCCTTAACGGTTACCGTCCACAGTTCTACTTCCGTACTACGGACGTAACTGGTGCGATCGCGCTTAAAGAAGGCGTGGAAATGGTTATGCCTGGTGACAACGTTGAGATGTCAGTAGAGCTAATCCACCCGATCGCAATGGACCCAGGTCTACGTTTTGCGATCCGTGAAGG
>NZ_JAMXXM010000061.1:0-1312 GCF_024129715.1 Acinetobacter lwoffii | reverse complement strand
GGGTTTGTCGGAGACTTTTTTATTTAAGTTAGGCCACCTGACCTAACGGGTTAATCTTATCATAGTACATTGCTTCAAACTCAAAAGGCGACTTGTAACCCAATGCACTGTGTACACGCTCTTTATTGAACCAATCTACCCAGTTGAGTGTCGCAAGTTGTACATCCGCTAAACCTTGCCAATCTGCTTTTAAATATTCAATCACCTCTGTTTTGTATAAGCCATTCACTGTTTCAGCCAAAGCATTATCGTATGAATCACCAGTTGTACCGACTGACGCTCGTAAATTTGCTGCTTCTAGACGATTGGTATAGCGAATGGAAAGATATTGCACACCTCTATCGGAATGATGAATTACATTCTTTGGCATACCTCGATCATGCAAAGCTTGTTCTAATGCATCAAGCACCATATCTGTATTCATACGTGTTGATACTTTCCATCCAACAATTGCTCGTGAAAACACATCAATAATAAATGCGGTATAGACCCAACCTGACTTGGTTTGAATATACGTAAAGTCACTGACCCACAGCTGATCTGGATGATCAGCACTAAAATTACGTTTCACTAAATCATTCGCTCGTTTTTGATCATCTCGGCTACGGGTGGTTTGTTTGTTCTTACCTCGCCAAACACCTTGTATACCTAGCTTTTTCATTAATCGAGCAATAGTACAGCGTGCAATAATATAGCCTTCACGTTTCAGTTTTTGCCAGACTTTACGTACACCATACCGACCTGAACTTTCCTTCCAAATTCGTTTAATCTCCTCAGCATGATGCAAGTCATGTAAATCTCGCTTTGCTCGATGTTCTGGATTTTCGCAGAGATCTAGAGTCCGGTAATAGGTTGAAGCTGCGATCGGTAAAATCCTACAAATCGCATCAACACCATATAAGTCTTTATTGTTATGGATGAAATCCACCATTATTTGTGTGGGCGGTCGAGCTCCGCCTGGGCGAAAAAAGCGGCTGCTTTACGTAGAATTTCATTCGCATGTTGCAGTTCTTTATTTTCGCGTTCCAGTTGTTTGATACGTTCTTGGTCTGAAAGCTGCTGTACTTTAACTGGATTTTGTTTATCTAAATATTTTTGATACCAAACACGTAGTGTTTCAGGAGTACAACCCTTGCGCAGTATACTGCTCAGGGAGCAATAGCTGTGATCGCAGCCCAATTCGATGGATAATCTTTCTCGGATTCAATCAATAATTGAACCGCTCTTTCTCTGATTTCAGGGGTATATTTTAATTTTGTCATCGGGATAGTCTCTCAGAATATTGACTCTCCGACAAACCCGGTACGGTTCA
>NZ_JAMXXM010000060.1:0-1355 GCF_024129715.1 Acinetobacter lwoffii | reverse complement strand
ATCAGGGCCACATTAGGATTCAAATCTATGAAGACGGCTTATGCCACAATTAAAGGTATTGAAGTCATGCGTGCACTACGTAAAGGACAAGTATCGTCATTTTATTATGGTCAGCCTCAGGGTGAAGTGTGTCTAATCAACAGGGTTTTCGGTCTCTAAGCACTTTTTAAAGGGAACATCATCGACTCAAATCACTATTTGCAACAGTGCCATCTAATCTACGATTCAGGCGAATACGGGTCATATTGTCTTTAATGCCATCCAACCATTCATCAAATTCTGGCAGACGTTTAATTTCAATCATGAGGATTCCTTATCTTCTCACCATATTGTATTCGATCGAATACAATATGCAAGTAATCTATACGAACATCCATTAATTTCGTATAATAGCCGTTATGTTAAATCACTGTATTAATTTAAATTAGTAGCTAAAATTGCTTTAAAATTTAAATTTATAAGGTATTTAAAGTGCAAAGTCTTTTTTCTAAAATATTTCTACTGACTATTCTCATAATGACAGGTAGTGTTGTTCATGCTGTTGAAGTTAAGCCATTCAAACTTACAAAGAATAATGAAGGCTATCCAGAAAATATTGGCTTATATAAAATAATAAATAAATACAGTGAGTTATATATAAAACAGTATCCATTTGCTATTGAGAACAGTAATAGAAATGCTGGTTTTATTAGTGAGATCGATCCACAATGTGGAATCTTAGAAAAGATATATAAACAACAGCAGACTACTTATGTTGTAACAAGTACATGTGGCGGATGGTTTGGTATGAGTAGCCCCGAAAACCATTATTTTATATATGAGTTTAATGATTTATCAAAATTAATTAAATCCGAAACTATTGAATTCCAAGAGTCATTAGATATTACGATTTCAGAGCTTAAGTCAGGTATAAAAATAACTACAACTCAAAGTCCAGAAACTGGGAAAAAGTATAATTATGAATACACAAATGGTAACTTGTATGACTTCTCAACATCTATGAATAGAAATTTAATTTCAAAAGAAAGTGATAGAGTTTGTAAAGGCTTCTATGATCAAGTTTATACTGAATTTAAGTATTCTTATGTGCCAGGTATGAATAATCTTTTTGAAATTTTACCTAGACATGCTTATTCATGGGTTCCAGACAAAATCAAATCTAGTGAAGAATTATCAGATAAATTAGCCAATGATTTAAAAGGGAAAGATCTTACACAGCGTAGAAATATCCCTTATTCAAAATTTAAACAAAACTATTGTTCTTAACGGCTTTGTTGCACAAACCTATCTGTAAAGGCTTTTTCAGCGATATAATTTTCAAATGAAGAAGCCTACACACAAAATCTACCGCACAA
>NZ_JAMXXM010000059.1:0-1387 GCF_024129715.1 Acinetobacter lwoffii | reverse complement strand
TCTATGCGATAAACCATTTAAAATGTCCTGTTTTTAACCACAAGAGTCAAGCACAGGATTTAACTTTCTTTGTTCAATAACAGCTTTCTGAGCTTTACGACTCGGCATACTTTTCTTGAGACGGGAACGTTTATTCTGTTTTTCCAACTCTTCATGCTGTTGCTGAATATGTGCCAGAACTGTACCTAACCGTTTATTCTCAACGATCTCATTCTGCTGTAGCCCAGCTAATTTATTGAAAATGCTGTAGTTGAGCTTTCGTCCCTCGTGCATGAGGGCCACAGTCCCATCCGGGTACTCCAGAAATGAAATATATTGCCCAACAAGCTTATGATTCAGCTCTATCGGTTCAAGCAGATAAATACATTTGTCATAGGTCAGGGTCAGATTCTTGGTGACCTTACGCGGTTCCTGCCAGGTAAAAATATCATCCAGTTCAAGATGAGATTCGGTTAATGGCCGATGTAAATTCTTTGAGTTTCGCGCACACTTGGCAAACTTCTGATTGAAATGCTCAATAAAGCAGGGCAGCCAGGCATTTGCCTCGGCAATTGAACAGATACCTTCTAGGCGCATTTCCTTGATCAGGCGATCCTGGAGTGTTCTATTGGCACGTTCCACACGGCCTTTGGCCTGGGGTGAGTTGGCGAAGATAATATCAATATTTAACTCATTCAGAATCCGCCCAAATTGCGTGATCTGGCTATCTTGGCTCGATTTCTGATTCACTCGGAATACCGAGTGTTTATCGCTATAAAACGCTAAAGGCTTGCCGTATTGCTCAATGTAGGCTCGGGTTGAAAGCATATAATCAAAGGTCGTTTCAGCCTCACAAAAGCGCAGATGCAACAGCTTTCCAGTGGCGTCATCGATATAAACTAGCAAGCAGCATTTGGAAGCTCGACCTTCAAACCAGTCATGATATGAGCCATCGATCTGGATCAGCTCACCGAAGCAATCACGGTTGTATCGAGGCTGATATGGACGTTTCAGGCGCTTGGATCGAGGAATCCAGAGGTCATTTGCAGTCATCCAGCGACGAACCGTTTCTACCGGGATATGCAGGCCAAACATGCTGCTGAGCTTCTCATGAGCCAATGTAGGACCAAAGCCAAGTAAATGTTCAGAAATAATGGAAAGACATTCTGATTTTAACAGGACGTCATGGCGACGATGACCCGGTTGACCACGACTGGCATGTGCCATACCTGAGACACCATCTTGATTGAGCTTCTGCAATAACCGGGTAATTTGACGGGTGGAAAGATTCAGGATTTCAGCAGCACGGACCTGGGTAATACGATGATCTCTAACGTCTTGCAGAACTGCAAGACGTTGAATTTCTTTATCAGACATAGTGATCAGCATCTATATTTTATATCCAGTC
>NZ_JAMXXM010000058.1:0-1469 GCF_024129715.1 Acinetobacter lwoffii | reverse complement strand
TGATCTGACCCCCAAAAGTTAGACAGTAAGTTAGGCAATTTCTAAGGACTGATTTCTGTATTCTACAGGGGTCAGTCCTTTCAATTTAACCTTGATTCTTTCATGATTGTAATAGTGAATATATTCTTTCACTTTTTGCTCCAATTCATCAACTGATTTAAATTCTTCTCCATAGAAACATTCAGATTTAAGTATTCCAAAGAAGCTCTCCATAGCAGCATTATCTAAACAATTCCCCTTACGTGACATACTTTGGGTGAGCCCTCGTTCTGCTAACTGTTTCTGGTAAAATCTCATTTGATATTGCCAACCTTGATCAGAATGGATCATTGGCTTCTCATTTAGGTTGAGTGTCTCTATAGCCTCTTTAAGCATATCTTTGACTAGTCCGAATACTGGTCTACGTTCCATTTGAAATGCAATAATTTCACCGTTAAATAAGTCCATGACGGGAGATAGGTAAAGCTTGTCCCCCCGAATATTAAATTCAGTCACATCAGTAACCCATTTTTGATTAGGTCGCTCAGCCTTGAATTGACGCTGCAATACATTGTTTGCAATTTTACCCACTTGCCCTTTATACGAACGGTATTTCACAACCCTAATACGTGATTTAAGCTTCATAGATATCATCAATCGCTGCACACACTTATGGTTCACGATCAAACCTGTATTTCTCAATGCAAGCGTAATCCTGCGATACCCATAACGCCCTTTATGCTGATGATAGATCACTTTGATTTGCTGTTTTAAATCACTGTATTTATCATTGATTTTTGATGACTTCTGATGATAAAAATAGGTACTACGCGCCATCTTGGCTGCACATAGCACATGCTTTAGTGGGTAGTTTTGCCTTAATTCAGATATGAATCTTGCAGCCGTTGCTGTTCGACTTTTTCCTGTTCTTTCTGCTTCTGAATCAAGGCTCTCCGCTTTTTTAGGAAAGCAACTTCAGCACGTAGATATGCCAACTCCTCAAGCAGTTCCTCATGGGTTTTATCCTGATCTGCTTGAGTATATTGAGCTCTCGTTATCTTTGGCTTTAGCATGCTTTTGGGCCGTCCTCTAGCTTTCGGTTTCAAGCCATCTATACCGTTTTCTTTATATTGTTTCAACCAATCTCTTAACGTGCTTGTTTCTTTAATATGAAAGCGTTGCATCGTTTCTCTTAATGAAGCTCCTTCCTCACATATTGCTTTAACAACTTGATATTTAAATTCAACCGTGAAAGTTGTTTTAGATCTTCTGAGTTCTAAGCCTGCCATGCCATAAAGTTTAAATGCTTTACTCCACTTTTGAACATCTGATCTATGAACATTAAAAATTTGACCTGTTACAGAGTCGCCATGACCAGACAAGTAATGCTCCACAACTTTTAATTTAAATTCTTGAGAATATTTAGCCATTAAAAAGCACCCTTCAAATTAGACTAAGAGTGTCCAACTTTCGGGGTGCAGATTATCCTG
>NZ_JAMXXM010000057.1:0-1568 GCF_024129715.1 Acinetobacter lwoffii | reverse complement strand
TTTTAAATTCTGTTTTGAGTCATTTCCCCATTGACGAGTCTCAGCAGGTTCAGTGGATTCTCATCTCTTAATGCTTCAGGCAACAGACTTTGCGGATAGTTCTGGTAGCAGACCGGACGTAGATAACGGTCAATCGCCAAAGTTCCCACAGAAGTACCACGTGCGTCTGAAGTAGCCGGATAAGGTCCGCCATGTACCATGGCATCACAGACTTCTACACCGGTTGGATAGCCATTCAACAATAAGCGGCCTGCCTTTTCTTCCAATACCGGTACTACATCGGCAAACTCCACCAGATCCGATTCATCCGCAATCAGTGAAGCTGTTAACTGTCCATTCATGCTGCTTAAAGCCTGTAGTAACTGGGCTTTGTCTTCTACTTCAATCACAATCGTAGTGGGTCCAAAGATTTCTTCTTGCAGAAGTTGATCACCAGCAAGCAGCAGTTCAACCTCTGCTTTGAAGAGTTGCGGTAATGCCTGCTCCCCTTGTTTCTCCTGACCGGCCAGGTGCTGAATGCCGGAATGCTCGGATAAATGCGATAAGCCAGAAACATAGCTGTTTAATGTCCCTGCATTGAGCATGGTTTGAGCCGGCTTGTTTGCCATGATTTCACTGAGCTGTTCAATGAGCCGTGTATATTCAGGTGATTTAATTCCCAGGATCAATCCTGGATTGGTACAGAATTGGCCACAACCCAGTACTACTGAATCTGCCAGCTCCTGGGCAATCTGATCACCACGGTTTTTTAAAGCTTCAGGCAGCATCAGCATCGGGTTGATACTGCTCATTTCAGCAAAGACCGGAATCGGCTGTGGACGTGCTGCTGCCATATCGCATAGTGCACGGCCACCTTTGAGGGAACCGGTAAAACCGACGGCCTGAATTAATGGATGTTTCACCAGTAAGGCACCGACAGCATTACCATAGATCATGTTAAACACCCCTTTGGGCATGCCTGTTTTCTCAACGGCACGTTCAATGGCCTGAGCCACATAGTCTGCAGTGGCCATATGCCCGCTATGGGCTTTGACCACCACAGAACAACCTGCTGCCAATGCAGAAGCGGTATCACCACCGGCGGTCGAGAATGCTAAAGGGAAGTTACTTGCCCCAAAAACGGCAACTGGCCCTACACCGATTTTAATCTGACGCAGGTCTGGTCGTGGCAAAGGTTGACGCTCTGGCAGTGCGGTATCAATTCGAGCCCCTAGAAAATCACCACGGCGCAAGACTTTAGCGAACAAACGCATTTGCCCGCTGGTACGGCCACGTTCACCTTGCAGCCGGGCAATGGGTAAAGCGGTTTCTTGAGAAATCGTATTGAGGAAGTCTTCACCCAAAGCATCGAGTTCATCTGCGATGGATTCTAAGAATAGAGCCCGCTGTTCAGGGGAAGTATGTCGGTAGGTTTTAAAGGCTGTATGGGCTGCTTCCACGGCCTGGTTGACTTCCTGTTCGGTGGCCTGAAAGAAGTCAAAAGTCAGGGCTTCACCGGTGCTGGCATTCAGGCTTTTCAGGACTTTATCACCTGCAGCGCTACGGGTGCCAGCTATAAAGTTGTGGCC
>NZ_JAMXXM010000056.1:0-1849 GCF_024129715.1 Acinetobacter lwoffii | reverse complement strand
TACGAGGCATAGCGAATAGTAAAATTGGGTTTGGCGATTTGATTTTACTACTTCGCTATTTTTTTAAACTAAAAGTGTCAACACACCCTAGTTAAATCGAAAGTATAAATAAAAAAAGGTGTTTCTCATGAAACACCTTTTTTTATAGATAAGTTTTTATCAGTTCTTATACTTTGCTACTGATCTGCGCTTCAGGAAAGATCAAATTGAATTTGGGGACATAAAAGCTTTGCAGCAATTTGGCTTTGGAAAAGTCTGGAAATATATTCTCGGCATCTTGCCACTCTACTTGCGAGAGTTTGGAGAGGTGACCGCGGAACTGTGGACTAAACTGAAAACGCTGCCCTTTCCAGGCTTGCTGAATCTTCAGCATAGACGCTGGAATATGATGACTATTAATGTAGAACTGGCGTGCAGATTTGGTTTTCTTCAGCCGAATCGTCATATGCTGGTTTTGATGCTGAATCTGACACAGCACTTCCTGATCCTTTTCCTGCCATTCAAATTGCGCATGTTCTTTGGGAATGCCCCATAAATACTGACCGTGTACCACAGACTCATGGGTAGACACATAAATTTTAGGAATCGAACTGAGGCGCCGTTTACTAATTAAAGGATGATCCAGAATCAGTAACTCATCATAAGGGCCAATCGGCGAAGCGTGATAACGCACCAATAAGACTTGGACCATACGACCCAGCGGAGAAGGGGCGATCCGAAACTGTTTCGCTTGCTCAATAAAGCTGGGGGTCAGCCAATAATTCAGAATAAAACCCTCACCCTGCAAACGCCAAGGTGGAAACTGGTGGATATTTTGCTCCTGTAATAATGCATGCTTCATTCTTATTCTCTTGTCTTTAGTCGGCAGGTCACTGCATTATGAGTTATAAAAGATTAATATATAGTCATTCACAACCATTACTTCTAAGTAGATGAGTTAATAAATGTTAAAGAAATCATTATGTGTCATCGCACTTGCTGCGGTCAGTCTGCCAAGCTTTGCTGCCAATACGATTATTGAGATGAAGACTTCATCTGGAAATATTGAAATTGAACTCTTCAATGACAAAGCCCCAATCTCGGCAAAGAACTTCGAAAGCTATGTAAAGAGCAACTTCTATAAGGACACGATTTTTCACCGTGTCATTCCCGGCTTTATGGTGCAGGGCGGTGGCTTTGATGTAAACATGCAGGAAAAAGCCAATACAAAAGCACCCATTAAAAACGAATCGTCGAATGGTCTGCAAAATAAACGCGGTACTTTAGCCATGGCCCGTACCAATCAGCCGGATTCTGCCCGAGCACAATTCTTTGTGAACCTGGTCGATAATGATTTCCTGGATCGTTCTGCTAGAAATGCCGGCTATACAGTCTTTGGTAAGGTCACTAAAGGTATGGATATCGTCGATCAGATTGCCAAAGTACCGACCCGAAACTATGGAATGCATCAAAATGTGCCGGTGAATCCTGTAAAAATCACCAGTGTGACGATTAAAGCACCAGTCGTAAAAAATTAGGCATAGAATAAAGCAGAAATATTTAATTTATATTTCTGTTTTAAAAATATGTACTTATGTAATGAATTGTATGGAATTGAACCAATTTGGTGCATAAAAATAAAACACTCGTGATTCCTGTGCGTTAAAAGCGCTTGCACGTGTAAGAAATTGCCCTATAATGAGCACATACCGACGAGATAGACGGAAACGAACGAAGCAGAATGGCGGAGTTGTTGAGTTTATCGAAGTCCAGCTTCTGGCACTGACGAGGTGTTAGAAAGATCATTAAGAGATTATGAAGAACAACTTGTGTGGATTTTTACTGGTTGATCGATCGAAATTATTTTCAT
>NZ_JAMXXM010000055.1:0-2458 GCF_024129715.1 Acinetobacter lwoffii | reverse complement strand
ATATATTTTTGGATTACTTATAAGTGAAATAGCACCTATATAGTGCAGGCTTAGCTAGAAAAACTATAACACTCTAAGAAAGTATGGGTTTTTATGTACAAGGCAATTTCATGAGAAGCCAGATGATAAAATTCGAGGCTCCCCAATTTTGTAAATCAAATATATGCAAAATAATGTGAGTAAGCCGGCAGTACCAGCATTAACACTGGCTGCACTAGGAGTAGTATTCGGCGATATAGGAACGAGTCCATTATATGCATTAAAAGAAAGCTTTCATGCGACACGCGGGCTACCTATTAATGAACTTAATATCCTGGGAATTCTCTCTTTAATCTTTTGGACCATTACCTTAATTGTTTCGCTTAAATATGTTTTGGTGATCATGAGAGCTGATAACAATGGTGAAGGGGGTATCATGGCATTACTCGCCTTAAACCTTAGGCAAAAAGGATTGTCCCGTGGAAAAAGATTGGCAATCATTATCTTAGGTTTCATTGGAGCATCCTTATTCTTCGGTGACGGTATCATCACCCCTGCTATTTCTGTTTTATCTGCAGTTGAGGGACTTTCTGTTGCTGCCCCGTCATTTGATCGCTTCATTATTCCAATCAGTATTGGAATTCTTATAGCTCTCTTTGCCGTTCAAAAACATGGGACTGCAATGATGGGGAAGTTTTTTGGTCCTATTACCCTGTTATGGTTCCTATCTATTGGTGCCATTGGCATTATGAGTATTATTCAAAGTCCATTTGTTCTTGCATTATTCAGCCCACACTGGGCTTTTTTATTCGTTATTAACAATCCTCTTATTTCATTTTTTGTGATGGGAGCTGTGGTTTTAACAGTAACAGGTGGTGAAGCCTTATATGCGGATATGGGACATTTTGGTATTTTACCGATCAAGTTAGGCTGGTTTTTAATTGTACTGCCATGTCTGATGCTGAATTATGCTGGACAAGGAGCATTACTGTTAAGAGATCCTTCGGCTATCACCAATCCTTTTTACCTGCTTCTGCCTTCAGCCCTTCTATATCCTATGATTATTCTGGCTACTGCAGCTGCAGTGATTGCCTCACAGGCTTTAATCAGTGGGGTATTCTCAATGGCTAAACAGGCAATACAGTTGGGATATCTACCTAGGCTTACAGTTTTACATACCTCCGCTTCGGAAATTGGACAAATTTATATTCCATTACTGAACTGGCTCCTGTTTATCTCTATCACCATCTTGATCTTAATATTTGAAAGTAGCAGCAAGTTGGCAGGTGCTTATGGTCTGGCCGTCACTGTGACCATGTTCTGTGACACACTGTTAGTAGCTTTTCTGGCTTATAGTTACTGGAAATGGAAAACATGGAAAGTCTTACTGTTCATTATTCCATTCGCCTTTATTGATCTGGTTTTGCTGAGTTCAAACCTATTAAAAGTCCTGATTGGAGGCTGGGTACCAGTCGTTATTGCGGTTATTATTTTTACCCTCATGATGACCTGGAAAAAAGGCAGAGAGATTCTTCAGGACAAACTGCAGAAGGACACGCTTCCACTGAATGTGTTTCTTGAGCACCTTGAACAGACAGGTCAGAAAGTGAGTGGAAATGCCGTATTTTTAACTGGAACGCCTCAAGTCGTACCCCATGCGCTTTTACATAATCTAAAGCATAATAAAGTTCTGCATGAACGTAATTTTTTGGTGACAATCAAGACTTCTGAAATCCCGTATGTTGATGAAGCTAAGCGAATCGTTACTGAAGTACTAGAGAATGGTTTTTTCAGAATAACGATCCATTATGGATTTAAAGAAGAGCCTAATGTGCCTCATTCATTGAAACAAGCTTTTTCAGTACTGGATCTTGAGTATGACTTAATGAATATCAGCTTCTTTGTTTCTAGAGAAAGATTAATTCCAAGTCTGTCCAGCAAGATGTCTACATGGCGTGAAAAGTTATTTGTCGCAATGCAAAAAAATACCAGCCCTGTCAGTGATTTTTATAAAATCCCTTCTAACCGGGTGGTAGAGCTAGGTAGTCAGATTGAAATTTAAGAATTTCTAAAATGAATAGGCACCTTTAAATAAGGGTGCCTATCTGATCAGAATAAATCTTTTACTTTAATTTTCCAATAGTTGACCAATCTCTAAAGCTAAATAACCACGTTCTTTAAAGATCAAAATAATTGCTTTTTTATAATCTTCAGAAGTAGAGGTCTTATATTTTGTTATAAGTTGAATTTCAGAATTAAGCTGAAGGTCATTTTTTATCGTCAACACTTCCGTAGAGACTTTATTAAAAATCTTGAAATTAAACATACAGGCGCTCTTTATCAATATTATAGCGGCCCGACTACAACAAATACCTGCCTTAGCTCAGCTAGACACCCTTGGCTGCAAGGATTACAAATTAGACAAGATTCTGCAAGTTTTGCTCCATTGAAAGTATGAATATTCAACTAAAGAAGGTTC
>NZ_JAMXXM010000054.1:0-3037 GCF_024129715.1 Acinetobacter lwoffii | reverse complement strand
CGTCCGCTAAGAAAATTGCAAAAGTGCATATTCTAAAAGCGGACATTTTTACTTTGGAGAAACCGGACATTTCTATTTTGGAGTTACATTTTGACTTCGTATAAGGTGTATTATGTTAATTGTAGGGAAGCTTAAAAATTGAATATTCTGTTCTCATCTTATATATTAGGTATATCGGTCTACCTAAATTAAACCTTATGAAAACTGCCAAGCAACGAATTTTAGAAGCAGCCTCGATCCTATTTTATAACGATGGCATAAATAACACTGGAATTAATGCCATTACAGAAAAGGCAAAAGTTGCAAAAATGTCCTTATATAATAATTTCCCTGCTAAATCTCATATAGTTAACTCTTATATTGAGGCTAGACATCAAGAGTGGCTTGATTTATATGCCATTAGAAGTAAGGAAGCACATACTCCTTTAGATAAAATATTAGCAGTTTTTGATGCCTATCAAGATCATGCTGAATTTGCTTATGAAAAGGGTTTTCGAGGATGTGGTCTATTAAATGCAGCTGCTGAATTTCCAGCGAATAGTCCTGAAAGATGGGCTATTAAATTGCATAAAGATGAAATTGAAAACATTATTTCTAATCAGCTTTCTGAGATTTTTCCAAATCAAGATAAAGTTCAAAAAATAGCTTTAATGCTATCTTTTATTCTAGAAGGATCCATTGCTAGAGCAGGTTTAGAAGGCTCAAGTCATAAAATTCAAGCTGCAAAAAGAATCGTCCTTAATATTTTAGAGCAAGAAGTTGTATGAGTAATATGCTTCCTAATGCTTCTAATTACGGATTTATTGCTGTTCTTTTAGCTGCTTTTCTTTGGGGAACTACAGGTACAGCTGCTACGTTTGCTCCAAATCTCAGTCCTCTTGCTATCGGTGCTGCCGCTATGGGTGGTGGTGGTCTTTTACAAGCACTTTTAGCCCGAAAAAGTATTAAAAAGAATTTAATTCACATAAATTCTAATCTTGTTATTCTGATAACAGGAGTCGTTTCTGTCTTTATTTATCCTTTGGCATTTTATTCTTCTATGCATTTAGCTGGGGTAACTATTGGTACTGTTGTTTCAATTGGTACTGCCCCTTTATTTACAGCACTTTTAGAACGTTTTTTTGATCAAAAAAAACTTTCTATGATTTGGTTTATTAGTTTTATCTTGGGAATTATGGGTGTAATTTTTTTATCTATAGGTGAGTCACACTCACCGACAACCTCAGAAAAAATAACAAATAATGGACAAATTTTAGGAATCATTTTAGGTGCTGTTGCTGGACTAACCTATGCCTTATATTCTTGGGCAGCTAAAAAACTTATAGATCGGGGAATAGATTCAAAAGCCTCTATGGGGCTGATTTTTGGTTTCGCATCGCTTTTATTGTTGCCTACTTTATTCTTTACTGGCTCAAATTTATTTGAACAGAATATAAATATTTATGTCGTAGGCTACATGATGCTTATTCCAATGTTTTTAGGATATGTATTATTTGGCTATGGTTTAAAAACTGTTCCAGCAAGTAAAGCAATTACTTTAACTTTGTTTGAGCCTTTAGTTGCTGCAATATTGGCAATAGCATTAGTTGGAGAAAAGTTAACTCCCATTGGCTGGATAGGTATGATTTTTATTTCTTTATGCTTAGCACTCCTTTCTAAAGCCAAAGATTCCCCCATTTAACATAATGGAGGTTATGCGAAGTCGACTTGTAATGCAATTTGCATTACACTGTTCCTAGTACATTAAATACTTGGGAAATATGATGGCTACTGTTAACTTCAGGATCGATGAAGCCCTTAAAGAAAAATCTTATTCAATCCTTAAAGAGCAAGGTATTGCACCTACGGATTTCTTCACTAGTATTCTTGAGTATGTTGCTACGACTGGGAAACTGCCTGTCAAAAAAGCTTTGCTTTCGGAAGAAGATGAAGAATTATTAGCTCTTGTCCGTAAGCGCATTAATGATCCTAAAGAGATGTTTGAGGAAGTCACATTAGATGACTTATAAGCTTTTACGTCACAAGGACTTTACAGCAGAATGGGAAAAACTCCCTGTTGCTATACGAGATCAATTTAAAAAGAAACTAGCCAAAGCCATAGAGCAGCCACATATTCCAAAGAATATGCTTAGAGGCGATCTTGCAGGTTGCTATAAAATCAAATTATTAAAAGCTGGTGTCCGACTTGTCTATCAAGTTAAAGATGATCAGGTAGTTATCCTGCTCATTACCGTCGGAAAACGAGCTGATAGCATAGTTTATGACGAAGCGAAAAAGCGAATTAAAGACTAAAAATGGGAGCTTATAGCTCCCATTTTTGGCTTCGTATAAGAGATTTTATGTTAAATGGATACAGCTTTTGAAAATTTTAACTTTGAATCAGAGATTTCATTTTTAATATGATAAAACCAAAGAATAAAGAAAATTTTAATTTAGGTATGTCATAAGTGAATTTTTCAGGTGATGCAGAGGTTTTTTTATCTTGTCTTGGAACTAAAGAGTCAAGTTCAGATATTTTGAAAGCAGTTATTCTTGTTGCAAGTGAGTTTGACTCATTAGAGACTAATTTTGGTGGAGAAAAGCTATCCTATTGGCAATTTTTTAAGAGAGGTATTACGTTCAGGTTTAATGAACATCAGATACTAGATACCATTTTCATCTACGTCAAAGAGAATGAAGAATATTACCCATACCCGTTTTTAGAAAATCTGATCACAGGTATTAATCAAAAAAGTACGATGCAATTTGTAGCTTATTTATTTGGAATCCCCGAAAGAGAAAGTAACAGTTGGCTTAAATACAAAATATTTGATAATTATTTACATTTTGAGTTTGATAATTCATTAGAATTGAAACAAATTACAATGGGACAATATTGATACCATATTATTAATTTTTATGTGTTTTTTTAAATTTAAACCCTAGATATGAGTCTAGGATTTTTCATGTTATTCCCAAGTAGAAATGTCCTACCTAATAACCAAATAGAAATGTCCTATATGGACAATTCCAAGTCAAGCACAGGATTTAGATTTCG
>NZ_JAMXXM010000053.1:0-3122 GCF_024129715.1 Acinetobacter lwoffii | reverse complement strand
TTAATTTAAATTCTTGAGAATATTTAGCCATTAAAAAGCACCCTTCAAATTAGACTAAGAGTGTCCAACTTTCGGGGTGCAGATTATCCTGTCGGGGTTTTTCGTATTGGTTCGCTCGGTATAACTCCTGTCGTACCTTACTGTCCTTGTGCGTATCTATGTTCTTATTATTCTGTGGAACTTCCTGTTCCTGATGAATCCATCATAGGAAATTACGGCATGATCGTATAGACGCCAAGGACCGGAATTGACGTAAGCAAATGCGTACAACTTTGCCTAAGAACTATCCCTGTTTTATCCGCAGAAATTGGGGATATTTTCTGCCTAGGGAAGGCCGGGAACATTGAACTAAGTTTTAATTTGATTAAATAATAATCAATTTAATTGGAAAAAAATATCAGAACTGTTTAAAAAAAAAGCCGACTTGTTTCCAAGCCGGGATTCTGCTGATCTTTTAACTTTCTCTTTTATCTTAACTTGTTGATATTACAATATTATTTAAATTGAATTTCGTATAAGCACCAGTATGTTAAATAGCATTTTAAACTTTATCTAAATATGAACGATCTATATCATCGCTCATCATAAATTTTATTATTAGGGGTAACAAATTGTCTAACGATATTGAAAAACAAACATTAATTCCAAAGTTAGAAAAGCCACATCAGAAAACTTATCTGACGACACCTATAGGACGATTTGTAGAGCGAGCATCTTATCTAGATTTATTTATTTTTGGTTTTATAGTTATTTTTTCATCAGCAGTGTATTTCTGGTTAATCCCTCATGCCCATTCTTTAAATAAAGAGAATATAGATATTTTCGATGCCTTATATTTTAGTATCGTGACTTTTACATCACTTGGATATGGAGATTTAAGTCCTATAGGATTTGGCCGTCTTATTGCAGTTCTTGTTGTAGTTTTAGGCTTAATTTTTATTGCTCTATTAGTTGGAAAATTCGCTTCTGAAAGACAGCAAACTATTCTTCTATTGTTGCACACAAGTGATTGTCAAAGACGAATAAGTAATTTTTCTTTAGAGATAGAAGAAATAAATGCGTTATTAAAGAATGGAGATAATATAGAAAAAGACCTTCATATAGCTGCGAATATTCTAGAAATTACGGCTAAATATCTCATATTTAATGCTAATCAAGCTAGATTAATTTCTTTCGGAAATGAAAGTGCCCTAGGTTCACTTTATAAAGAAATATCTAAGTTACAAGAGACTTGTTTAAAAATACATAAAATTGAAAATGAAAGTCTATTAATATCAAGACGTTCTTTAGCATTAGTAAATCGTTGCCATGGAATGGTTCATCAAATGGTAGTTTTACATAAAAACTCTAAGGAAGATAAATCATATACACAGCTTTTTATAACTAAGTTATTAAATTACTTAAGAATAAAACAGAAAAAATCTTTAAGTGGATCTATGCTTCGTATTAACGGAACTTTTGAAAAAATGAATAATGAAATGATTCTCCTAAAAAGATGGTCTCAAGGAAAGGCTACTCCAATTATAATTAACAATGTTTATACCCATGCTCCTGTTGGTCCACAAGAGAATTGGCCTAGTAACATTCATAAAGAAATTGCACAAACACTTGGTATTTCTAATAATCTAGTAAGTAAAAGCATTAATATACTTCTTGAACAACGTAAGTTACCAAAAGTGAAATAGATATAGGAATCTCTGTATTATGTTAATTTCCCTAAAATTAACATAATACGACCCTGTAACTAATTATGTGCTTTGAGCTTTTGCATATTTATAAATAGATTTTTTTTAAATTGTTCAGTGAAGACTTTATTTGATGATTGATCCATAAGTTTATAGAGTTTAATCGTATCTTCAGCACCTTTTGCGTGACTAATACTTCCATCAAAACGAACTGTCCTAATAGCATATTTCTCATAATCTGGTGAATTTATCATGAGTCCTCCTAGGAGTCTGGCCATTTTTTCATTGTCTGTAAAATTTCTTTTAAGGCAACGATTAGTGCTACTTACTAATAAATCCACTATTTGTAAACCATGAGATGTTTTTGAATCTGTGAATTTAAAGTCTTCAGCTAAAATAGAACCCAATTGGATTGAGTGCATATAGTCTTTTAATGTAGACACATCAATTTCATATAATTTAGCGTCATTTTCTAGTTTTTCATCACATTTTTTAGCACAGAATGACTTTAGTAAATAATTAAAGTCACTACCTTCTTCGAATACGAATCTCATGGGACTACGTAAAGTTGAAGAAACAGCAATAGTTAAGTATAAGGATTCAAAAACTTTTTCAAAATTTCTTGCGTTAGCCTCTATTCCTTTTTGATCTAATCGCCACTGAAATGATGACAATGATTGGGGGGATAATTTTGCATAAAAGTTTACAGCTTTTTCAATTAATCCTACGAGTAGATGACATTGCATATAAACTTGTTGAAATAATTGAAGGCTTAGCTTTTCTAGTAAACTTTTAACCTCCATTGAATGATTTAATTCCTCTCCTACTAATTTTTCTTTTTCGATATATTTTTCAATACCTTTGATAATTAAGTTCTTTCTTTGAATAATTGTTTCTGATTCATCAATAGAAATATTGGTAACTAATGCCTCAAAACTACAATTTAAAGATTTTAATTCGGTGATGAATAATTCAAAAGGTTGTGAAGAACAATCTGGTCTTGGGTTTTTAATTTCATTTTCACTTTCGATATCTAAAGCCTTTTTAAGATCATTTAAGGCGTTTTCTACTTTCTCCATGGACTCATCGGGTACACAAAGTGCACCGATAGTACTACATGCACGATTATTATCAGTTGGTCTAAATAAACCAGATTCATCAATAAAGATATACATTTCGTAGATTCAGATTAAGAGATAAAGTGATATTTTTTATATTAAAATTACTTTAATCACAATAAATTAAACTTTTTTATTATTTAATAAATTAAAATATTCTAGAGAGTTAGTAGTGTTTATTTTAAGTTTTTCTAAAATTAACATAATACACGTTATACGAAATAACACTGTAAGCCCCAAATAGAAATGTCCGGTTTCTCCAAAGTAAAAATGTCCGCTTTTAGAATATGCACTTTTGCAATTTCGTTAGCGGACGGTT
>NZ_JAMXXM010000052.1:0-3829 GCF_024129715.1 Acinetobacter lwoffii | reverse complement strand
TTTGAAGCAATGTACTATGATAAGATTAACCCGTTAGGTCAGGTGGCCTAACTTAAATAAAAAAGTCTCCGACAAACCCGGTACGGTTCAAAGTGCAAGTGCAATTCCGCAGTTTATTGAACTTTTAGCTAAGCAGTCTGACTCTTACTATACTCTAGATACTAATAGAGTATAAAGTCTATGCTATACAGAATGATAAATTCTGTATAGCTAAATCTAAAAAATATAGATTAGACCTCTTGCGAAAGTATCGTTTTACCTAATTTTTGAATTGGCTAAAACCTTATAATATGTAGCTTTTGGCTGTTTAAATTTTAAATTTTGACTAACGCAAGACGTCTATTTTTATAAATATTTTTTTATTCTTAGGGCGTGTCATCAATTAGCTTGAGAAAATCTTACCGGTCCTCATAATTTTTTCATGACTAAACGCTATGCATTAAAAGATGATCAGTGGGAACAGGTTAAAGATCTGTTACCTGGACGAATGGGTACTGTTGGAGTAACGGCCAAAGATAACCGACTATTTGTTGAAGCGCTATCGTTCAGGTATCCCGTGGCGAGACTTATTCGAACGCTTTGGTGATTTTAGAGTCGTGCATACTCGCTTTTCTGCGCAGCTGTATTCATTTTATCTGCATTCAGTCGTTCCAGTTCCAGGTCAACCGCAGCAATATCTTCTTCAACCGCTTCGTCCCATAGGTGGATTTGTTTTGCGGTGAGATGTTCATTTTTACTACCGAATTTATACTGTTTAAATAGCGCAAGTTCATGCTCGTATTTTTGAGTGAGAACAGAGAGATGTTGGTTGCATGCTTCAAGATGTTGAACTTTGGCATCCAATTGCTGATTTGATACTTCAAGATGCTGAACTTTGGTATCTAATTGTTGTTTATCTTCTGCGAGTTGTTGATGCTGCAGCGCTAGCTGTCTGGTAAATTCCAGCAGTTGTTCATGGGTCAGTTGGCTTAAGTCAGGCAGCATTTTAATGACCGCAGTATGCCTGAGGTCATGACGCAGAGGAAATAGAACGTTTGGAGAATAGCAGAATGTACCAAGCTGGTTTAGAGCATCGTCACCACCAATGCGCTGCCAAGGCAAACCCTGGATCAGTGACTGTAACTGTTCCAGACTGATCGCCATGCTTTCACCCTGGTGAACCTGCGCCCAGTGGAATTTTCCCTGTTCCAGCCGCCGGGCACACAGCCAGATCCCCGTCCATCATGCACCAGCACTTTCATGCGATGGCCACGTTTATTACAGAACAGGTAAGCGCAATGCGGTTTGATCGAGCCAAAGGCTCTCAACACCTTAGCCATGGCAGTATCCATACCCGCACGCATGTCCATGGGCTGGGTAGACAACCAGATTTCATCAATACGGATCATTGAGTCAAACCCTGGATCAGCAACAGTAATTCAGTTACTGACTCCACTGGCCAGTCGATCTCGATCATCTGATCCCTTGCGGAACTTTGTTCCTTATGCAATGGAATCCTGATATGAGCGACAGCATTCTTCTCCGGCACAGGTGGCGGAGGTGCGTCTTGTTTGACTGGAGTCGGGTGAAGCATGACCGGAAGAAAGTCAGTCTGTGGAATGGAGGGGGTGTTAATGCAGGGGCATTGATCTGGACTGACGAATCCATTTATGCAACAGATTGGCATTGATCTGATGTTGCATTGCGACCTTAGCCACTGATGTATCTGGCTGCTGGCATTGCTGAATAAGTTGATGTTTAAATTCAGCCGTGAAGGTTCGACGGGGCTTTTTTAGCATTGGTGTGCTGTCTATAACTGTCTTTAAATCCATAAATAGGTGTCCACTTAAAATTTAGTGGACACTATCGTGGTATTCATGAGTGAGAAAAAGTGGGGCTCAGCGGACGCTTACTTTCATCTTGAGAGAGTTGGGTGTATTTCTTCATTGCGTGCTTTCCAATTGCGAGTTGAAAAAGTCTAATGATTCTACGAATACACCTAAATTTTTCAACTAACTACAAATGTGTCGCACTTGTGATTTGAATCTGCTGTTTTCAAAATCTGTTTTTCAGCTCGTTATGTAACAAAGCCGAACCGAATTAAAAATAGAAATGTAGTTGAGCTGATGCTTGCTCATTTCTTTATTTTTAGTAATTGAGGTGAACATACTGTCAGTACATGGTAGTTATAAGTAACGTGTAACTTTGTTCGCACAAAGATTTGAGTTATGCCAAGTGATGGATTGATTTGTACTTAAAATTTTAAGCTTATCCACTTGCTTTGCAAGCCACTACACTTTATTTACAATCCTATGTTGTGGAAGTAAGGGATCTTGTACTCGCCCAGTATGTTCAACTTGATTATATCTAAAGGACTATTAGGCTTCAATCAAATCAATTTTCCAATTATTCGACTGAATTAACACATTTAAATCACGTAATTTAAGACTAATATCATCAGCTTGTTTTTGTAATGATGAAACTGGAATAACTTTATGCCACTTTATTTCCCGCGTACTATAACGATCAGATTCACGAGATGTATTACTTATTGCTGCAGTTAGGGTTTTGTGCTGTTCTACAAATTCATCACGCAAAGTCAATAAAGCAAGTAGAGAACGACCATCATTTAATTTTGTTAAAGCATTAGTTTCATGAATTGCATAACTTAATTTTTGAAATTCTTGAATTAAAGAAAATACTTGTTTCAATAGTTCATTTGGATCTTCAGATGGTTTATCACCATCTTGTACCAATACATTTGCATTGATACGTTGTTTTAGTGAAATAATTTTTTTTTGTTGATCACTTCGAAGTAAGAGAGCTTCTGCTAATTTCATTTTTCACCTATTAACCAATTAGAATTAAGTTTTAAACAGCTAAGTAATTTTACAAATACTATATCCTCATTCTTTAAAGATCAAAAAAATTGATTTTTTACAATTTTCAGAGGTAGAAGTCTTATATTTTGTCATTAGTCGAAGCTCAGAATTAAGCTAAAGGCCTTTTTTTCAGATGCAGAATCCTTTATCTGATCCTAGACAGTATTATGGACATTCGATCCCTCTAAATTCTTACAATATTTTTGTTCAAAGGCTTCAGGACTTAACCAGCCATTTGCAGAATGTATTCTGATTCGATTGTAATAAATCTCGATATAGTCGAACAGGACAGCATCCGCTTCTTTTCGAGTGGCAAACACACTGCCATGGATTACATGACCTTTCAATGTATGAAAGAAGCTTTCAGTCACTGCATTGTCCCAACATGAGCAGTGTACTGCGCAAGACTGCCTGACATACTTTGAATAAAGTTATTCGTCAATAATAGCGCTCTAAAAGCACGACTACAGTACTGACTGCCTTGGTCAGAATGAACCATAACTCCTGTTGAATAAGCTTTTCATGCGCCAAGGTTGGTCCGAAACCATGCAGTTGATCAGAAACAATATTGAGGCACTTGAGTCTGAGTTCTTCAGAAAGCCTGGAATTGCTGGTTTGGCCACGACCCGTATGGGCTAATACAGCTGGACCTTGAACTTTGTATTTCTGCAGTAAGCGTCTGACCTGACATTCTGAAATATGAAGTAGCTGAGCAGCCTGGGATTGAGTTATGCGTTGATCGCAGATTTCCTGCAAGACCGACAATCGTTTAAGTTCTTTATCCGACATAGACACCAACATATCAAACCGTCCGCTAAGGAAATTGCAAAAGTGCACATTCTAAAAGCGGACATTTCTATTTTGGAGTTACATTTCATGTTATTCACCAATTAAAATGTCTATGCGATAAACCATTTAAAATGTCCTGTTTTTAACCACAAGAGTCAAGCACAGGATTTAACTTTCTT
>NZ_JAMXXM010000051.1:0-4028 GCF_024129715.1 Acinetobacter lwoffii | reverse complement strand
TTAATTTAAATTCTTGAGAATATTTAGCCATTAAAAAGCACCCTTCAAATTAGACTAAGAGTGTCCAACTTTCGGGGTGCAGATTATCCTGCCGGGGTTTTTCATATTGGGTTGCTAAGTATGACTCCTGTCTTACCTCACGTTCCTGGTGCGATCTTTCTTATTCTTGTTGTTTGGAACATCCTGTTCTCTATGGCTTCATCATAGGAAAATTCACCTATCCTGGACAGCCGTAAAGAACCAGAATTTACGTAAGCCCAGGCGTACAAAATAGCCTAAATTTTATCCACAGCAATTGGGGATAGTTTCGGATCCTAGAAGCCGATGAAATGGGCGCTGATTGCTAAATCGATCGTTTTTTAATCAAATTTACTGGCGAAATGTTACAGATTCGCTTAAAAACTCACCAACTTATTACAAAAGCCGATTTTTTGCCTTTTCTTAGTCATGACTAAAATTTTAAGTTATTGATTTAAATATTAATATACAGGTGTACTTCGTATAATCGCCATTATGTTAAATGGGTGGATTATTTTCATTAATGATCCCAAAAGCTTTTCTCCATGCCTGAGGGCTGGTGCCATATTTTTCACGAAAATTTTTTCTAAATGACACGGTATTATTAAAACCTGAAAGCTCGGTTATCTTTTCGATAGACAAGTTTGTCGTTTCTAAAAGTTCACAACTTAATCTGATTCTTTCAGTATTCAGCCAATCGACTAGGGTCATGCCTGTCGCTTTCTTAAAATGCCGTGTGAACGTCCTGCGTGTCATATGTGTCCGTTCAGCGAGGCTTTCAATATTATGTTGTAAAGCTAAATTCTTTCTTAAAAAATCAAGTAATACATTAATTTGTGCATCTTGGCTCGATTCTGCGACTGGCTGTTCAATAAACTGAGCTTGCCCACCTTCACGGTGAGGCGGGATCACCATTACTCTAGAGACTTTATTCGCAATTCGTGCATTATAGATTTCTCGTACCAAATATAGGCAGCAGTCTAATGCTGCACCTGTTCCAGCAGAGGTTACAATCCTTTGGTCTTCTACATACAGGGCATCATGATCAAGTTGAACCTGTGGAAACCGCTCACTGAAATCTTGTTCAGCCATCCAGTGCGTAGCTGCTTTTTTATGGTCAAGTAAACCAGCATATGCCAGTGCATAAGTTCCATAGCATAACCCTACAATTCTAATTCCAGTCTGATATGCACAATTTAGGGCATCGATAAGTACTTGTTCAGGCTCGTGATTAAAATCATCCCACCCAGGAATAATAATAAGATCCGACTCTTTAATGAGCTCGACCCCACCATCAGGGATAATCATCATAGACTGTTCTGTTGTTACGGGCTGGCCATCTATAGAAAAAATTTTCAGATCAAATAAGCGTTTATCTTCAATCTTGATATTGAAAATGATATGGGGGATAGAGAAGTGAAATGGATTTATATTGGGATAAACGAACAATCCAATCACTGGTATAGCCATTCGATCTACCTCTCTAAAATAATAAATATAGCATGTTGTCCCAATAGTTTCGATGATTGTCCTTAAGGACAATTTTTTTGTTTGATGATTTCTATCATGATTCAAGTATGACTAAATGATTGGATCTAGAACATGAATAAAATTTTAAGTAGCTCTGTTATTGCACTCTCTCTGGCAATGGCTTCAGTCCATTTATATGCGAATGATAAAGTGGTTCAGCGAGATACCTCTAAAGTGACGCATATACAAGAAATTCGCAATGCAACGATTAAAGTAACCTATGCTGATACGACTTTTTTAATTGACCCAATGTTTGCTAAAAAAGGGTTCTATGAAGGTTTTCCTGATACTCATCGTAGCTATTTACGGAATCCATTAGTCGATTTGCCTATTAAGCCTGAAACGATTTTAGAAGGTGTAGATGCGGTAATCGTGACCCATACACATTTAGATCATTGGGATGATGCAGCACAAGCGACTATTCCGAAAAACATGCCTTTGTTTGTACAAAATACAGAAGACCAAAAAGTCATTCAGTCACAAGGCTTCAAAGATGTTCGTGTATTAACGCAAGCAACTTTTGAAGGGATTAAGCTCACTAAAACTGGTGGTCAACACGGTACTGATGCCATGTACCGTATTCCTAAGCTTAAAGCTGGATTAGGCGAAGCAATGGGTGTGGTATTTGAAGCTGCGGGCCATGAAATGGTTTATGTAGCTGGTGATACCATCTGGCGTTCTGAAGTTGATCAAGCGATTCAAACATTTAAACCTGATGTGATTGTATTGAATACAGGTAACGCCTTGGTTAATGGCTTTAAAGAATCCATTATTATGGGTAAAGAAGATACTTATCGCGCAACTCAGAAAGCACCAAATGCCAAAGTTATTGCTGTTCACATGGATGCCATTAACCACATGTCGGTAACACGTGCTCAGCTTGCAGAATATGTAAAAGACAAAGGAATTCAAGATAAGGTTTTAATTCCTATCGATGGTGAAACACTTTCTTTCTAAAGTAACTTAAAGAAATGGAATACTTCCACTTCTTTAAAAACCTAAGTAGAACAAAACAAATATTAGTTAAGTAAAGGAACAGATATGTCAAAATCAGCTTTATTAGTTATCGACTTACAAAATGAATATCTACCTACAGGTAAATTACCATTGGTAAATATTGAACAAGCTGCTGCTAATGCAGTGAAAGTAATTGCGAAAGCCCGTCAACAGGGTACTCAAGTGATTCATGTCCAACATATTGCTGATGCTGAATCTCCTATATTTGAACCTAGCTCAAATGGTATTGAATTTCAGGACACAGTTAAGCCGCAAGAAGATGAATCTGTGATCATTAAAAATCACATCAATGCGTTCTTAAACACGAATCTCAAAGAAATTTTAGATAGCAATCAAGTGACTGAGTTAGTCGTGATTGGTGCTATGACGCATATGTGTGTTGATGCTGCTGTTCGTGCTGCTTCTGATTTTGGTTATAAGGTAAAAGTGATACATGATGCTTGTGCAACACTAGACTTGGAATTTAATGGCGTTAAAGTACCTGCTGGTCATGTCCATGCAACATTAATGGCCGCTTTTGAATTTGCATATGCTCAAGTAATATCAACTGAAGATTATGTTAGCTAAAGACTAAGATTTCCTAAAATTAACATAATACACGTTATTCGAAGTCAAAAATGGGAGCCTTTAGCTCCCATTTTTACTATATTTTTTAATTAGCTAAGAGCTTCTCTAACAAAAGAAGGATCTTTGATAAACAGCTTAATTAAGGATTGTGCTGCTTTAGATGGTTTACGTACACCTTGTTCCCAACTTTCCAAAGTACGCACAGATACACCTAAAGTTTCGGCAAATTCACGTTGGCTTAACTCTGATTTTTGGCGAGCTAAAGCGACATCAGTCTGAGTAATGGTATAAGTTTTGACTGGAGCATTGGCAAGCATTTCATCTACTGCCATAAGTAATTCAGCACCAATATCTCGTTCAGCATCACGGCTTACAATATCATTTGAGCGATTCATTTAACTTCTCCACTAAAGCACGTAGTACTTTTTTATCGAGTTGATCAACAGCAGATTTCCCATAAATGGTAAGTAACCATATTTGTCCATTAGCTAGACGGTTGTAATAGATTACTCTGACTCCACCGCTTTTACCTGTCTTACCAGATCCCCAACGAACTTTACGTATTCCTCCTGAGTTAGGTTCTACATCACCAACTTCAGGATTGGAAGCAAGAAAAATTTTAAACTCGTTGTATTCTTTTTCTGTCCAATAGTCTGAATAAAACTTACTGAACAAAGATGTTTCGCATATTGTATACATCAAGCTTCCATACTATCTACTACTATGTAGTAATTTTATTGTACTACATAGTAGTACTTTATCAATGTTTTTCTCAAATTTCGTATAACAACCATTATGTTAAATGGAACCTTCTTTAGTTGAATATTCATACTTTCAATGGAGCAAAACTTGCAGAATCTTGTCTAATTTGTAATCCTTGCAGCCAAGGGTGTCTA
>NZ_JAMXXM010000050.1:0-4028 GCF_024129715.1 Acinetobacter lwoffii | reverse complement strand
CGTTAAAGTACCTGCTGGTCATGTCCATGCAACATTAATGGCCGCTTTTGAATTTGCATATGCTCAAGTAATATCAACTGAAGATTATGTTGGCTAAAGCTTAAGATTTCCTAAAATTAACATAATACACCTTATACGAAATGCGTTATAATTATCTATAGAAATCAATGCTGTAGTTTCTAGTTGATAGCCCAATCGCCACCGAATGGGCTTTTTTTATGATTTTTCATGTTCCACGCTTAATAAGTGAGCAATGTTCCACGGTTTTATTCAGTTTTAATAAACATCATCCGGTTTTTTGAGGAGTCATTATTTCATTGCTGGCAATGAAATTGGCTCATTAAAAAACTGGAGTCCTGGCTAACCATATGGAAGGAAAAAGCGGCTTAGGAAGCCCCTTTTCTTAGGCTCAGGTTCAACGTGTTCTGGAACAGGGATACGTTTGTTCTCTGGAGTAGTCAATCCGTCATAGTTCGGTGCTAGTTCCGACCGAGGATCCGTTGCTATATCCTGTTTAAAGCTCTGATCGGTAAACGTAGTCATATTGGCTTTTGGTGCTTCTAGCAAGCGCTGCATAGCTTCAATCTGTTCTTGATAAAACGATTCACGTTCTAAAGATTGATTTTCTCTCTGTATTGCCTGATTTAATTGTTTTTCCAGTATGTCAACTTGACGTTTTAGTAAGTCAACTTCTGTCAAGTTTTGACTGTTAATTGATTGACTTTGATTGACTGTATCCTCTTTTTTTTGTGGTTCCCCAAAAACTCTTAGGGCCTCTGAAAAGTCAATTAAGCCATCAGATCCTTTAGATAAATTTCCTTTGTTTATATGTGCATATATGGCTTGTCTTGAATATCCATAAAGCTTAGCTAACTCTGAAACTGACAGTTTTTTCATTATGTAAACCAGTTTTCAACTTGTGTTAATACCTGACTGTTAACTTAACAATTTCAATTAACAATGTCATTGAAATCCTAATTTTCTGAGTAAAGGGAGTAACTCCTTAAATTTCTCTGCATCTTGCAGCATGGCAGCTATACGTACAGCAAACTGCTGATAGCTTTCTGTGCCTTGTGAATATTTACTCATCTCAGGAAGCTCTGAGAGCTTGTTGGCGAATAGATGGCGTTGTTTATCTGTTATTTTTGAAAAGAGGTCTAATGTATTCGAATCTCTTTTAGATTCGACTGAATGCGTGGCTGATTTTTTCTGTTTAAAGCTAAATGAAAAACCAGTAATAGATCTACCTGTTTTATGCTGTTCAACTTTGACAGTGATATCGGTATGTTCATTTACTTGTTTTAATGCAATGTCTAAAACATATTTTTTAAAATCATACATTCGTTTGTATTCAGTCTCGAGTACACCTATTTTTTGTCTAAAATCATACATAGTTATGAGAGGAGTTTTTCCAGTACTACGCCATGCAATCAATATTTCATATAAACGAACAGCATAAGCACTTGTTAAATTACTTATTTGTTGTATTTCATACTTTGTAAATTGTTCTTCTAACCTAGTAATTAAAGGCACAATAGCAGGGGCAAAAATAAGTCTAACGACAGCTTCATTATCAATATAAGCCACCTCGCTCACCCATCTCGACTTGTGATTAATAATGTTACCTTTTTCACTAAGACTCTGATAACTGAATTGTCTTGCAAACAGGTCATCGCAAGCATCTTTTAACGCCTGATAGGCCGTATTTCGATGTACACCAAACTGATTAATATAACTTTCAGCATGAACTGTTAGTGGATCATTAGCATTTATCCCTTTACCCGATTCCCTTGCTTCAACAATAGCTAGGAGAATTAACCTCTGTTCAACTAGATCGAGGTTATAACTAGCATTGATTAAGGCATTATCTTTAACAACTAGTTCTGTTTTCATATGAAAAGATTATATTTTTAATTCAATAAGACGAGGTTATAAAATTATCTCGCTTAATGCAAGGTAAACCTCGTTTTAATGCAAGGTAAACCTCGTTTTAATGAAAGGTAAACCTCGTTTTAATGCAAGGTAAACCTCGTTTTAATATCTCTAGAACCATTATGAATAAAGGATTACAGCTCAGTTAAAAGCATTTAAAAGCTTAAAAATAATTAAAAGCCCAGGGAATGAAAAATTGCCCTTGGTTTTCGCTACGCTCAAACTCTATTGAATCTCGCTTTCGCTCGATTCGTCGGGGCAATTTTTTGGTAAATATTTCCGTGAATTTGAGAAAAGCAAAAGCAAGATCAAAAGCAGCTCGGAATTCGCTTCGCTCATAAGCTTTTTTACTCGCTTCGCTCGGTTTGGGAAGCCAATTTGGAAAGTTCGCACCCATGCGGGATGCTCTGCTATGCAGGTGATGGATGGATAGGGAGCTTGTAATCAGGGAAAGGGATGGGCAAATTTTCTCAGTTCGCTCGTAGACACTCGCTCTGTTTATCGACTCATGCCACGAGATTTCATTTTAGGCGCATGTTGCTGTGCTTTAAGCTGTTCTTGTCTGAGTTTCATCTGCTGTTCGGTTTTGATCTCGTCCACACATTTTTTAATGACCTTGTAGGACTGGTAGAGGGTCTGGTATTGCTTGGCTTTTTCCGGATGCTGTTTTTGGTATTTCTTCCAGGCATGTTCTTTGAAAGCATCGTTTTGCAGTAATTCCTTCACACCATGTTTTTTCTGATGCTCATGTTGGCCTTTTAGTTTTTTGTGTTCTTGGTAAATCGTGTCACGTTGGGCTTCCCAGGCTTTCTTGCCAAACAGTAAGGGTTTGTTCTGGCCTAATTCGTTGTGTTGATCGACCAGGCTTTGCAATTTGTCATGACTTTGCTTGAGTCCGCTTTTCACAATCTCCTGTGCAAGCTGCTGATTGAACTCGTTTTGATGTTTGTGCTGCTTGATCAGGGTTATTTCGGCCTGTTTAAGATT
The DNA here is from genome assembly GCF_024129715.1 of Acinetobacter lwoffii. Classification (GTDB taxonomy): domain Bacteria; phylum Pseudomonadota; class Gammaproteobacteria; order Pseudomonadales; family Moraxellaceae; genus Acinetobacter; species Acinetobacter lwoffii_U. The sequence goes on along the minus strand of NZ_JAMXXM010000050.1, from coordinate 1,109 downwards.
ACGTTGCATGAAATCCAGGTCTAGATTCGCGTCTTTTGCGCTAATTTGGCCATTGAGCAGTTGAACGAGGGTTTCCCTCTGTTTTTCCTCAAACATCGCTTTTTCGTCAATTGGTGGCGTTTTAGCGCTATGTTTGATCTGAATCTGCTGTTCTTTTTTCAGTTTGATGAGTTTTATCTCATTTTCAGCAATCAGCATGTCCATATTTTTGCCGTATTGCAGCTGAGCCTGATTTCTCTGTTTGATTTCATCATTGCTTCGGCTGATTTCGGTCTCAATCCCTTTCCGGCGCAGTTCGGTCACTTTCGGTCCTTCGTGCAAAGTCGCTTCCAGACCATTCTCCTGGTCTTTGTAGCTGCGGTGGTCGACCCGGGCAGTGGATCCAGCCATATCCAGGTGCATATTGCAGATATCGGCAAAGTGTTCACGCCAGTGTTCGATTTCTCCACTGTGTTTCTGGTCCAGTTCCCGGGTTTTATCCGTAAAGCCTTCAGGGGTGAGTTTGCGTGTGCTCATCAGGATATGCGCGTGATAATTGCGTTCATCACTGCCGGATCCGGTATGCGGTGCATGGATACAGGCATCGACTGCCACCTGGTGTCTGTCCACAATACTGGCGCATAGTTCTTCAAGCATGGCCAGACGTTGTTCCTGGTTCAGTTCACTGGGAAAGGCAATTTCAAATTCCCGGGCGACTGTTGAGTTTTTTCGGGTTTCTCGTTGCTCTACTTCGTTCCAGAGTTTTTCCCGGTTTTTTAAATGTTCTGGTGCGCCTTCCGGTAAGTAAATCTCTTTATGTTCCACACCAGTTTTTCGGCTGTAATCATGTTCCCGGCCTGCGCGTTCACAATAAATCTTTTCACCTGCCCGATAGGCGATTGCAGCAGTGGCGGAACGCCCTGCAGATCGTGCTATGGTTTTGACTGAAAAGTGGTAAATCGCCATGCCTGTTTTTCGCTTTTAAATTTTCACGTAGTGAAATACAACCGTGTATACGGTTGTCGGGGTATTGGGGTCCCCCCAATCGGACTTGCAAACGAAGTTTGCATAAGTGCGCTCTTCGAGGAAAACATTACTATACATATAGCACCTTGAATGCATATTCAAGT
>NZ_JAMXXM010000049.1:0-5109 GCF_024129715.1 Acinetobacter lwoffii | reverse complement strand
TTAACATAAAATCTCTTATGCGAAATTTCAGCTCGATGCTTTGAAAGATGGCTAAAGCCATGTTTCAAAGTCGGGCAATTTTGCGCTTGCTGTAATTTGATTTGTAATGAGAAAAACCAAGCAAAGTACCGATCAACTAGTATTTTTTAGGGTCGATCTGACACCAGTCATACGTTTTTTCTTTGACACTACTCGGTTCAAACGAGTAGCAATTTTTCCTCATTATTCTCACCAATGTTTCACCATCACTTTCTCGAATTTGTAGCGGATATTTTTTTAGTACAGCCATATCTGCTCTACGTTCATCAATTTCGTCTTTGCTTGGTATGTATAAAAAGATAGCCAAAATGAACACCATCATCACAGCAACAAACGTGCTGGCAAAAATAATGATAAGTTTTAAGTTGAGCCTGTGTGTAGCTTCGTTTAATGCCTGAATACTGTTGTTTAATGCGCCTGTATGCTTCTTATTTGCGTTTTCTAGCGATTTTTCAGCCTTGTCTAGCACTCCGCTAGCGACATGGTTGTAAAACTTCTCTAATCGCTTGTTATCGTCTGCTATGGCCTCTCTATATTCCTTCATGGATGCCAATAAAATATATAACTGGTCATCTAGATCATTTTGATTACTCATAATGACATTCCGCCTCTACCTAGTTTTTGAGATGCCTTGCGGAGTGCTTGCTCGGCTCGTTGTTTATCTAATTCTTGCTGTCGCTTCATTTCCGCTTGGCGTTCCAGTTCTAGACGTTTGGTTTCTTGGTTCTTCTGCCATTGATCAAAACCTTGATCGACACGGCTTAAACCACGCTGTAAAACGCTCTCTTTTTGCTGTTTCTGTTGGTGAAGCTGTTGGCTATTTTGCTGTTTGACGTTGTCATTAAAACGGCTGATTTCAGTGTCTATGCCTTGTCTGCGTAATTGTGTGACTTTGGTGCCTTCATGGATGGTGGCTTGTAGTCCGTTGTTCTGATCGGCATAGCTACGATGGTCTATTTTTTCTCGGTAGCCTGCACGTTCCAATGCTTTATTGGCTAAGTCTGCCCAAGTTTCTCGAATTTGCTTAATATCTTCTTGGGTTGTCCCCATGCCAAGGCTTTTTCGTTTGGCGTTGCTGAGTTCGATATCGGTTTTGGTGGTCAGGGTGAGTTTATTGTCCGTGTCCAATTCGGCTTTTCGGGTGGTAAGCATGATATGGGCGTGATGATTCTTATCATTACCGCCTTTGCTGGGTTCATGGATGGCTAAATCTGCGATCACTCCATAGCGATCAACTAAGGACCTGGCAAAGTCTTTTGCCAAGTCCTTACGTTGATCAGCGTCTAATTCATCAGGTAGGGCAATGACCCATTCTCTAGCGGTTCGGGCATCTTTACGGTTTTCGGTTTTTTCTGCCAAGTTCCAAAGTTCACCACGGTCAATTTCAATATCTAAATTAGACAGAATTTCAGAATGGGCGACACCGTCTTTTCTCGTAAAGTCATGGGTCAGTCCTGTGCGTTCATCTTCTAGTTTTTCCCCTGCACGATATGCAGATGATGCAACCGCAGTTCGCCCCGAACTTCGGTTCACCGTTTTAGTGGAACAATGATAAATTGCCATGCAGTCGCCTTGGGGTGCTTTTGCTTTTGGGGTTAAGGGGATTCCCCTTACGCAAACTTTGACTTGGATGAAATCCAAGTCGTAAGTGCGCATTTCATGAAAAACACGATAGCATATTACCCGCTTGAATTTCAATTCATAGGGTCTTATGCTTGAGTGGTTTTCTATATTCCGAAATTAACCGTTATGACTAAATCTGCTGAAAATATCGAAAAGAAAATTGAAGCCCAGTTAGAGAAGCTGAAACAGTTAAAAGCACAGAAACAGGCTATTGAAGCAAGAGAACGTACCAAAAAGAAAGAACAGGAGCGCAAGGATGATACTCGGCGTAAAATTTTGCTCGGTTCTTACTTGATTAAGAAAATGCAGGCAAATGAAGCCAATAAAGAAAAAATACTCGCTGAACTCAACGAATATTTAACAGAAAATAGAGATCGACAGCTTTTTGATTTGCCCGACATTGAAGCCTAATTTTTCTTAGCTGTTTGGTTATTCTGTTCGGCTTGATACTCGGGAATGAGCGTGTTTAAGACCTTTTGAATATTGTCTTTGTCCTCTATCTGCAAATGATCCCGATAGTAAATTAAGTCCTGTATTTTGCTTTCCATCTGCATTTTTTCGGTGGGTTTGGCATTTTTGGATAGTCGGGATAATAGGAAGATATAACCGCATATATTTTCCCTCGCAATTTCATAATTTACGATGTCGAGGTATTCAACGGTCACATGCTTTAGATCGGTTGATAGGTTATTTAATTTAATCATGGCTGAAATCCTGATTTTTCTAAAATTGGATAAAGCTCTCTGAATTTTTCAGGCTCTAAAAGCATATCAGCGATACGAATAGCAAATTGTTGGTAGCTTTCTGTACCTTGTGAATATTTCCCCATTTCAGGCATTTCTGACATTTTATTCGCAAATAAATGGCGTTGTGCATCGGTCATTTTTATAAAAAAATCAGGCGTGTTTGGATCTCTTTTTGCTTCAACTTTTGGCTGTTGTTTTTGCTTAAATTTGAAAGAAAAACCTGAAATGATCCGTCCTTTTTTATGCTGTTCATACGTTACAGTAATATCAGTATGCTCATTAATTTGTTTAATTGATGGTTCAAGCACACGCTTTTTAAAGTCACTCATGGCGGTGTATTCACTATCAACAAGACCTAATCTGTTTCTAAACTCACTAAGTTCTAGTTGTGGAACTTTTCCAACTTCACGCCAAGCAATCAGCAATTCATAAAGCCTAGTGGCGTATTTACTGGTTAGGTGAGCAACTTGTTTAGCTTCATATTTTGTAAAGTGTTCTTCCAATCGTGTGATTAAAGGCACTACATCAGGAGCAAAAGTAATTTCTAACAATGCTAGGTCATCTACATAAAATATACGGCTTACCCAGCGAGATCGAACAATGCCGACTTTGCCTGTTTTTTTATATTCGGCTGTATAACTAAATTGACGATTAAACAGATTATTTACAGCTTCTCTCAAAGCTTTATATGACGCATCGGCAGATACATTGAATAGCTTGGCGTAGTCACTAGCATGTATTTCCAGTTTACTATCCGCAGTGATTCCTTGTCCCGATTCTCTAGCATTAATGATAGCTAGCATGATCAAACGTTGTTCCGTTAGCTCTAGGTTGTAACTGGCATTTATTAGAGCATTATCTTTCACGACTAAACTATTTTTCATAAGAAGAACTTATTATTATCTAATTAAAGGACAATGTAATCTAATATCTTTTTAAGGTCAATATTTATAATGTCTTTTAATTAAGAGCAAATGTCCGTTTATACAAGAGCAAATGTCCGTTTATACAAGAGCAAATGTCCGTTTATACAAGAGCAAATGTCCGTTTATATAGTCTGTAACACTTACTACACAAGGGTTTCAACCTGTCTAAAAGCATTAAAAGCTTTAAAAATAATTAAAAGCCTTTCGAGAGGGGAGTGCTTAAAACTGCCCTATGTACTCGCTAAAGCTCGTACTCTATTGAAGCTCGTTCCTCGCTTCGTGGGGCAGTTTTTAGTTAATCCTGTTGTGAAATCTAAAAGCAAAAGCATTTGTAATGTATTCGCTTCGCTCATACTTTTTGAAAAGCAAAAGCTCCAAAGTTCGCACCCATTCGGGATGCTCTGTACCTACCGTTTAAAATCGAAAGGGAGCTTGTAATCAGAGAAAAGGCGAGGGCGAAATTTTGATGATGCTCAATCGCTCGTAGACACTCGCTCGGTTCTTATTATCTAGGTTTTAATTATTTACTGGAGCTAATCAAAGTTGTGAAACATTGCTTAAATAATAGGCGTGGAACGTGAAAAATCATAAAAAAAGCCCAAACAGTGATGTTTGGGCTATAAACTTTGAAATAAGTATTTGAATTTCAAAATAAATTATAACGCATTTCGTATAAGGCGTATTATGTTAATTTTAGAAAAACTAATAGAGCATCTATAAATATATTGCACAAAATTATTTTATGTATAACATACCAATCGAATGGTATGTTATACATAAAGGTGTCGATGTGAATGCTCTTTACTTAGCCTATAGCTTATTAGGATTAGCTATAATTTCGGAAGTTATAGGTAGTACTTTTTTAGTTAAATCAGAAGGTTTCTCAAAACTATTTCCAAGTATTATGGTCCTAGTTCTATTCAGTCTAGCGTTCTATCTACTATCACACGTTATTAAGACGATTCCTTTGGGTATTGCATATGCAATATGGGCAGGAGTAGGTATTGTTCTGACCGCTATTGTTAGCCACGTTTTATTTAAACAGGCTTTAGATACTCCAGCTATGATTGGTATTGCTCTAATAGTTTCTGGAGTTGTTGTTATTAATCTATTCTCTCAATCTACAGGTCATTAAGTGAAAAAAATACAACAGCCGAAAAAACAACCGGAACTTATTCGCAAGCGGATTCTTGAACAAACAGCTATTCTCATTTCACAAAAAGGTATTTCTAATGTTTCTATTCAAAATATTGCAACAGCCGTAGGCATCACAAAAGGGGGGGTGTTTCATCACTTCCCTAATAAAGAAATTTTAATAGAAGAAATGTTTAATCAAGTAATTTTTGAGGTAGATCAAACTATTGAATATCTAATGAAACGAGATGAAAGCGAGTATGGTAAATTTACACGAGCTTATATTCATAGCTCATTTATTCATCAAATAAATGATTTTGTTTCTGCATGGTCAGCTGTATCAATGACTTTAATCACAGAGCCAACTTTTAATAAAATTTGGATGGAATGGCTAAAAAATAGATTATCTCAACATGCAGAAACGGATAGTCATCCTGATTTAGAGTTACTTCGTTTAGCAGCAGATGGGTTGTGGCTACAAAGTATTACCGGAGTCATTGATGATGAGCAATGTTCAAAATTAGAAGACGATCTGCTTAATCGAACCTATTTAACATAAAATCTCTTATGCGAAATTTCAGCTCGATGCTTTGAAAGATGGCTAAAGCCATGTTTCAAAGTCGGGCAATTTTGCGCTTGCT
>NZ_JAMXXM010000048.1:0-5161 GCF_024129715.1 Acinetobacter lwoffii | reverse complement strand
CGTGCCATTGAAAAAATATAGAAATGAAAAGAGCTTAAAGGAGGATTTTAAGTATTTAAAACCAATTCTTCAAATGAGGACACGCCCTAGTAATTTTTTAGAAAGAAAGAGTTTAAGAGATGGTATTAGCACGAACTCTCAATTTCTAATTAAACGACAAGCTTTTGTATACGAATATGTGTCTAATAAATATTATGAGCTAAAATATTCAAAAATTACGTCAGATATTTTTTCTAGAACAAGAAAGTTTGTAGACGGAAAAATTGGAGATTTAGTACCATTATCAGCACAAAAATTTGCATCTGTTTATGAAAATTTAACGTCCGAAAATTCAGAGGATTGGTCAAATGCTGTTCATCGTTGTAGGCAAATATTTCAAGATACTGCTGATATGATTTATCCTGCTAGAGAGGATAAGACTATTAATTTAGACAATGGTAAAACTAAAATTATTAAATTAGGTGTGGATAATTATATAAATCGAATTATTGCATATGTTGAGGAGCAGTCAGACTCTAAAAGATTTGAGGAAATCGTTGGTTCACAGATGAAATATTTGGGCGAGCGGTTAGATGCTATTTTCAAAGCTGCTCAGAAAGGTTCTCATGATATTATTACTTCTAGGCAAGAAGCTGAGCGTTATGTTATTTACACATACTTGATAGTTGGAGATTTATTATCTTTGGTAGAGTTGCAAAAAACATTATCAATTTCAGATAAAGATTTTAGATAGCCGCTTAACTTACTGAATAACTAAAAATCCTCAGAATCTTTAATTTATTAAGATGAGTATTTCTCATCTTAAGCTGAATTTATATCGTTTTACTCACTTTCTTATTCACGTTTAAATACAGCCATTCAGAAATTTAGCTTTTTATAAAATTTTTAGGTGGCAATCTCCATGAGTACAGCATTTGAGTGTTCAATTAAACGTATCCGTTTTGATGAGAATTATACACCAGCAGAAAGCACACGTTTAACCACAAACTTTGCCAATTTGGCACGTGGGGAAAGCCGTGAAGAAAACTTGCGTCGTACCCTTGCGATGATCAACAACCGTTTTAATAGCTTGGCAACCGTTGATAACCCGAAAGGTGATCGCTATTCACTTGAGATTGACATCATTTCTGCTGAAATTGATATCGAAGGTAATGGTCAAACTTTCCCATTTATTGAAACACTGAAAAGTGTAGTGATTGACCATAAAACAGGGGAGCGTATTGAAGGCATGATCGGCAATAGCTTCTCATCTTATGTGCGTGATTACGACTTCAGCGTAGTATTGCCTCAATTGGGTTGTGGTGTAGGTGAAAAACCTGAAGATTTTGGAGATCTACATGGTAAATTGTATCAACATTTGGTGAATTCAGATGTATTTAAGGCAGAATTTACCAAGCCACCTGTGATTTGTTTAAGTGTTTCAACCTCTAAAACCTATTACCGTACGGCAAACGTACATCCTATTTTAGGTGAGGAATATACCAATGATGAATATTCACGTACCGATGAATATTTCGCCAAAATGGGCTTACGTGTACGTTACTTCAAACCAGAAGGTGGTAATGCACCATTAGCATTCTATTTCGCTGGCGACTTAGTCCGTGATTATACTGATTTTGAATTGATCAGCGCGATTGCAACCATGGAAAGCTTCCAAAAAATTTATCGTCCTGAAATTTACAACACCAACTCTCCGGCAGGTGTGGAGTATCAACCAAGCTTGAGCTATGGCGATTACTCACTGACACGTATCGTTTATGACCGTGTTGAACGTGGTGAGTTAGCGGTTAAGCAAGGTAAATGGACAGAAGAAAACTTCATCAAACCATATCAAGATATTTTAAATGAATGGGCAGCAAACTTTAAGGTCGAAACAGCTGCTTAAGACATCGAATTGACACACAGACTGACGAATTTTAGAGAAAGAAGATTAGACATGGCGCTTACACAACCGAAACTTTTACTCCCAACTTCAACTGCGGGTAGCTTGCCAAAACCGTCTTGGTTAGCTGAACCTGAAAAATTATGGTCTGCATGGAAGCTTGAAGGCGAAGAATTATTAGAAGCTAAACGTGATGCTTTGAAATTATCATTACATGAGCAAGTCACTGCAGGTATCGATATCGTGAGTGATGGTGAGCAAACCCGTCAGCACTTTGTAACCACGTTTATTGAACATCTTGAAGGTGTAGATTTCGAAAAGCGTGAAACCATGCGTATTCGTAATCGTTATGATGCAAGTGTACCTTCAGTTGTGGGTGAAGTTTCTCGTAAAAAAGCAGTGTTTGTAGACGATGCGAAATTTTTACGCAGCCAAACCAGTCAGCCAATTAAATGGGCGTTGCCTGGTCCAATGACCATGATTGATACACTTTTTGACGGACACTACAAGAGCCGTGAAAAACTGGCTTGGGAATTTGCCAAAATTTTGAACCAAGAAGCTTTAGAACTTGAAGCAGCAGGCGTAGACATTATTCAATTTGATGAACCTGCGTTTAACGTATTCTTTGATGAAGTGAATGACTGGGGTGTACCAACCTTAGAACGTGCACTTGAAGGTCTAAAATGTGAAACTGCAGTTCATATTTGCTATGGTTACGGCATTAAAGCCAATACAGATTGGAAACAAACTTTAGGTAATGAATGGCGTCAATACGAAGAGTCATTCCCGAAACTACAACAATCTAAGCTCGATATTATTTCACTTGAATGCCAAAACTCACGTGTACCAATGGATTTAATCGAATTGATCCGTGGTAAGAAAGTGATGGTGGGTGCAATTGATGTGGCAACCACTCAAGTGGAAACTGCAGAGGAAGTAGCAAATACGCTACGCAAAGCATTGCAATTTGTTGATGCAGATAAACTGTATCCTTCAACTAACTGTGGTATGACACCGCTATCTCGCCAAGTGGCACGTGGCAAACTTGAAGCTTTAAGCGCAGGTGCTGCCATTGTTCGTAAAGAGCTAGAAGCTTAATCAAACGTAGTCTCGTGCGAAGCAGAACAAATCATCGCAAGGTCATTTGTCCAGCTTTATGCACGAGCACGTGATATGTACATTTGAGATGAAAGAGATGATTGAAGCAACAGACTTTAGAAATGCAATGTCTTTACTCACCACAGCAGTGAATGTTATTACGACTGCGGGTGAAGCAGGTATGCATGGCTTTACCGCATCTGCCGTATGTAGCGTGACGGATACACCGCCAATGTTATTAGTCTGTATGAATCAATCCTCCCGTTCACATGCCCATTTTGTTGAAAATAAAGTCTTGGCTGTAAACGTACTAAGTACTCAGCATGAACAGCTTTCAAATGCTTTTGCTTCAAGTAAATTCAGCTCAGAAGATCGTTTCAAACTCGGTGATTGGAGTACGATGGAAACTGGTTCACCTATTTTGAAAGATGCCTTGGTCAGTTTTGACTGTGAGATTCAAGATATTCAGCAAGTCGGTACACACAGTGTTTTCATGTGTCGTGTTCTTAAAGTTCAACAAAGCGATCAAGAAGAAAGTCTGGTGTATTTTAACCGTGCTTATCATCAAGTGGGTCAGTTGGAACACGCTTAACTCAATGCCTTAATTCTTTTATCTTTTTAAAGTTAGTTTATTGTGGAACTTATAACCTTTTTAGTCATCGGCGCTTTTGCTGGTTTTGCAGCAGGGCTGTTTGGTGTCGGCGGTGGTACGATTATTGTACCACTGCTTTTTATTGTCTTTACTCAAATGGGTTATGACCCTGATGTTGTTATGCATCTCGCATTAGGTACATCTTTAGCAACAATCGTTGTCACTTCAATCAGCTCATTAATGGCACATCATAAAAATGGCGCTGTGCTATGGCCTGTATTTAAAAATCTAGCTCCACCAATGGCGATTGGTTGTTTTTTTGGGGCATGTATTGCTGGTTTGATATCAGGGTTACATCTACAAATCATTGTTGGCTTATTTCTGATTTGGGTCGCATATACGATGCTTACAGATGCTAAAACAGCAATTAATTCAACGCAAACTTTACCGTCGTCAGGTCAACAAGTTGCTGCTGGTAGTGTCATTGGGATTGCATCAGCAATTTTTGGAATAGGTGGTGGAAGTCTGACGGTTCCGTACCTGAATCGCTATGGTGTGGTCATGCAGAAGGCGGTTGGAACATCTGCGGCATGTGGATTCCCCATTGCTGTCGCTGGTGCATTAGGTTTTATTATTTTTGGTATAAATGCTGAGATTAATGTACCTAATACCATTGGTTACGTGCATATTTATGCATTTATTGGCATTAGCATCATGAGTTTCATTACGGCTAAGTTTGGTGCGAAGGCGGCACATGCTTTATCGCCAGCAATGTTAAAGAAATGCTTTGCAGTTTTATTGGTCATTGTAGCAAGCTTCTTCCTTGTGAAGGGATTAATTTAATATTGGACTTCGCATAAGAGATTTTATGCTAAATGTAATTTTAAAGGGCTTTGTTGCACAAAGATTTAAAAGACAACACTCTGCTCATTTGAACAGAATTCAAGTGACAACTTGGGTATGAGGACGACCTAATTCTGTAAATTTGTTCAATACGGCTATGCGTGCATGAATCTCATTCACCTGACTAGAAAAACTCCTTGCTGTTAATTTATCACCTAATAGTTTGATGCAATGCATCTTGGTTTCAACTAAACTTCGACGATGATAACCAGACCATTTTTTCCAAAGCGTTCTTCCTAAACGTTTAACTGTTTTCAGTAACTCATTCCGCTCTAAAGATCTCAATTTCTGATCTTTCCATGGGTTTGCATTTTTTCTTGGCGGAATGACCGCATGTGCATCTCGATCTAGAATGACTTGTCTGCAGTGCTTCGTGTCATAAGCACCATCGGTATAGACCGAATCAATTCGTTCATCTAAGGGAATTTGAGCAAGTAAATCACCGAGTACTTGCGAATCGCTCACATTATTTGTGGTAAGCTGTACTGCACGTATTTGCAAGGTTTCAGCATCGATGCCAATATGAAGCTTACGCCATTGGCGACGATATTCAGGTCCATGTTTCTTACGTTTCCACTCACCTTCACCTAGAAACTGAACCGTACCGGGTTTGTCGGAGAGTCAATATTCTGAGAGACTATCCCGATGACAAAATTAAAATATACCCCTGAAATCAGAGAAAGAGC
>NZ_JAMXXM010000047.1:0-5557 GCF_024129715.1 Acinetobacter lwoffii | reverse complement strand
GTTATGCGTTGATCGCAGATTTCCTGCAAGACCGACAATCGTTTAAGTTCTTTATCCGACATAGACACCAACATATCAAACCGTCCGCTAACGAAATTGCAAAAGTGCATATTCTAAAAGCGGACATTTTTACTTTGGAGAAACCGGACATTTCTATTTGGGGCTTACACATACATTTCGTATAAGGTGTATTATGTTAATTTAAGAAATACTAAAATAAACGTCTTTTTAATAGATTTCAAAAAGTAAGAATATTATCCCAATAAGGAGGGCTTCCAATTTCCTTTAATATAAAATCTAAAACAGTTCTCACCTTTTTTGAACGAATTCTGTTTTCAGGAGAGACTAAATGAATCCCAACAGTATAAGGTTCTACTGTGCAAAGCCATTTAGGGAGTAATTTAACGAATTGCTTGTTTTTAAAATAACCTTCTTCAAAAATCCATGTAGGGAATAATACAATCCCTCTACCTTCCAATGCCGCTGAAACCAACACTTCAGCATTGTTACTTGTTAAAGGACCTTGGGGTTCTATTTCAATAGGCTTGTCGAGTTCATCTTGGCGAAAATACCATCTTTGACTCCCCGAAACACCTTTGTAAACAAGGCATTGGTGTTTCTGAATATCTTGAGGTGTTTCAGGTGTTCCATAGCACTCAAGGTATTCTGGGCTCGCACACAATACGTAAGTCTGATCACATACTTTTCTTGCGATCAGTGCTGAATCTTGCAGTGATCCAATCCGAATCGCAATATCGACACCTTCTTGGACAGGATCAATAAATGTATCTGTTAGGATTAGTTCCACTGAAAGATCGGGATAGATATCATGCAGTTGATTAACAATGCGCGATATATGTAATCGCCCTAGGGCAACTGCGGTATTAATACGTACCAATCCTCTCACATTTGAATTTTTCCCTGTGGCCTCCTCGTTGGCAAAGTCCAACGTATCGAGTACCTCCTTGATTTGGATATAGTACTTCTCCCCAATTTCAGTCAGCCGAACAGACCGTGTATTACGATAAAAAAGCTGCTGTCCAATGTCTTGTTCAAGTTTAGAAATAAACCGAGATACAGAAGAAGAGGGAACTTGAAAATGTTTGGCTGTCGCAGAAAAGCTGCCAGTAGTTGCGACCATCGCAAAGTAACGTAATGCTTTTAACTGCATTTATATTTTTCCCAAAATATATCGAGTAAGACTATTGTTGTGATTATAGCAATTATGTTTTGAAAAAATGATTCATTGTAGCTTTCTAACAATCAAATATAATTCACGTCTCCTCTTACTCAGTAAGTAATGTATGAAACAGTTATGGATTTTACCATTGGTCTTTTTTGCTGGCATGGGGCTATCTATTGAAGCTGGTTTGCTGGGACCATTGGGTGAAGAAATTGGGCATATTTGGGCCACATTAGGCATTTTTGCGTTGGGTTCTATCCTATTAACATTTGGTCTTATTTTTGGTCGTCCACGACTCTCTATTATGTTCAAACAACCACGCTGGCTACTTGCAGGCGGCCTGTTAGGTCCAATATATGTCGTCTCTTTAACTGTAGCTACGCCCCTCATTGGCGTTGGTTTGACAATGGTAGGTATTTTATTTGGTCAAGTAGCTACCAGCCTAATTATTGATCACTGGGGTTTATTAGGGAGTAATAAACGAGCTATAGACAAGTATCGTATCGGGGCACTCATTGCCATTTTAGCTGCATTGTGGCTCATTCAATAAGGAAGCTTTCCCATGATTTATATAATGTTACTTGTTGTTATTTTTGGTGGAGCTGTCTTATGTGCCCAGTCATCAATCAATGGTCGTCTAGGTTCAGCAGTAGGAGTATTAGAAAGTTCTTGGTTAACATTTGTGATGGGCACACTTGTTAGCTTCTTAATAGCATTCTTCTTTGAACCACATCATTCTTTAAATTTATTTACCGCTCCAAGATGGCAGCTAACTGGCGCATTTTTTGGTGTTGCCTATATGCTCATAGTTGTGTTTGCTATGCCTAGACTTGGTGCTGCTGCAACAACTGTTGCTGTAATAAGTGGACAGTTAGTAATGAGTTTATTAATTGATAATTTTGGCTGGTTTAATAATACTGTTATCACTATGGATGGATCGAGAGTTGCTGCTCTTTTACTATTAGCTATTGCACTATTTTGTATTTATAAAAGCAGTGCTACTGCCATAATTCAATCCAAGTCGAATTAAAAATAAAAAGGATTTCATTTTAAAATATTTTCTTATTTCCCCCCTATTTAACATAATGGCGGTTATACGAAGTCGACTTGTAATGCAATTTGCATTACAGTACTCTTAGCACATTAAATAACTGGGAGATATGATGGCTACTGTTAACTTCAGGGTCGATGAAGCCCTTAAAGAAAAATCCTATTCCATCCTTAAAGAACAAGGTATTGCACCTACAGATTTCTTTACTAGTATTCTTGAGTATGTTGCTACGACTGGGAAACTACCTGTCAAAAAAGCTTTGCTTTCAGAAGAAGATGAAGAATTATTAGCTCTTGTCCGTAAGCGCATTAATGACCCTAAAGAGATGTTTGAGGAAGTCACATTAGATGACTTATAAGCTTTTACGTCACAAAGACTTTACAGCAGAATGGGAAAAACTCCCTGTTGCTATACGAGATCAATTTAAGAAGAAACTAGCCAAAGTCATAGAGCAGCCACATATTCCAAAGAATATGCTGAGAGGCGATCTTGCAGGTTGCTATAAAATTAAATTATTAAAAGCTGGTGTCAGACTTGTCTATCAATTTAAAGATGATCAGGTAGTTATCTTGCTCATCACAGTCGGGAAACGAGCTGATAGCATAGTTTATGAAGAAGCTAAAAAGCGCATTAAAGACTAAAAATGGGAGCTTATAGCTCCCATTTTTGCATTCGTATAAGGTGTATTATGTTAATTTTAAGAAAACTAAATAATTTAACCTTAAATATTTTTCATATCAGATTAACTCAAAGGAATAGATTTAAATGGACTAACTCCGTAAGTTAAAGTTTTTTGATTGATTTAATAAATTCAATAAATTGCGGCGAAAAATCTTTAAATAAAGGAATATCTTTATTTTCTAATAACACTTCTCCCATAAGCTTTAATCCTACGGCAAAAGATTTCATTGATTCTTCATCTATAATTTTTTTCTGCTGCAATTTTTCTAAAACTTTGAAAATATCATCGTGATTATAAGCAGTAAAAACAAGATCTTCAGTGTAAGTTGAAGGCTGTCCTTTTGGATCGACAAGATGCTTTACACTAATTTGATATTTATGTTGTTTCATCGGACTACCTCATTTTTAAGACAGCTAATATCAACAGCAGCTTGATCAATGCTCTTAGCAATTTGATGAATTGTTTCTTCAGTCAGTGCATTATTTTTTAATTTAAGTCGCAATGATGTTTTTAAGTTTGCCATTGCACGATAGATATCTAGATATTGATCATTATTTTGAATTTCACGTCGCGTCTCTAAGCGGCCAAGGATATGTTCTAAATGCTCTCTTTGACCATTTAAATGGTTAATACCAGTCACTGTAATCTTGTACTGCTTACGGTCACCATCAGGTTTTTCAATAGAAACAAATTGCATGTCTTCAAGATAAGATAAGGTTGGGTAAATTGTGCCTGTACTTGGGCTATATCCACCACCTACCAACTCACCAATGCTTTTAATAATTTCGTAACCGTATCTAGGCGCTTGTTCAATTAAAGAAAGCACTAGCAATTTCATATGGCCAGATTCAAATAAACGGCTTTTACGTGATGGCGTATCTGAATTTATCAGCAAAGAGTCAGTTGTTTCATTCATAAGTTGGTATATCTAAGATTTATTAAGATATATCTTAATAAATCTTAGATATATTTTCAATTCTTTTATTTATCCCCGCATTTAACATGATGGTTGTTATGCGAAATTCCTAGCATATTCATCTTTTGTCTTATATCTTTATTTTTACCAATAGGTAAAATATATTCATAACTTACATCGAAAAGTAGGTAATTAAGAAAAAAATTACAGCGTTTTATAAGCCTTATAGTAACGGGAGAGACTATAGGGCTTTTTATTTATCTTAATATTCATATATCTATGATGAAGCCATGATGCTCGGCGATATAAAAAACCGGCTTGAGAATAGATCGGTCTTTTATGATATTTGCTAAAATGCTCTTTTAAAATATAAAAAACTAAGCGTGTATAGCACTGGGTCTAGGTGTTCTTTGGGCTTAGTTATTAGCGTTATTTAAATAAGTATAAGTCAATTTTTACCTAATGGATTTGCTTTTCAACTAGTTCCAATTTGTTTAATGCTTGCCCTTTTTTATGATCATTATTAATCTTTACAACTAGAGCTAAAATAAAAACCATCACTATAAAAACAAGGAAAATCAAATGCTTTTTCATCATTAATCCCTTCTTTTGATCTTTAAGAATGCCTTGTTCCTTTGTAAATAGATATGACATAAGGGAAGCACTGATACAAGCCTTTTTAAATGACTTTAGCAACTCGATAAACAGTTGCAACTCCACAATTCACTGCTTTGGCAATTTCTTCCTTAGTCATATTGCCAGCTGCTAGTAATTCTTTTATTCGTTTGTGCTTAGCCTCATTGGCTTTCTTACCTGTTGGCTTGTAACCCGAACGTGCCAGGCCCTGCTTAATACGTTCTATACGTTTCTCATTGTCTAGGCGAGCCATTGTTGCCAGGAGATCAATCAACATATTATTAATGAGTTCTAGGATTGAATGAGTAATGGTGTCACTGGTTTGAATCATTTGGTAGGTAGTAGGAAGATCTGCCACAATTAATCGAAGTCCTTTCTCTTGAATCCTGCGCTTCAGCTCTTGAAAATCTCGTTGGGTTAGGCGTGATAAGCGGTCAATACTTTCAACTAACAAGGTGTCACCTTGATTTGCTTCTGACAGCAGCTTATTCAATTCAGGTCGGTCTAACTTCGTACCACTATAGTTTTCCACGTACACAATGGTTTCACCCAAATTCAAGTTTTGGTTTAGATCCTGAAGAATCTGCAAAGCCCTTTTTGCATCTTGATCTTTAGTTGAAGCTCGTAGATAAATACGTGTATTCATTTCTATCATTTAATCTTAATTCTATTAGATTAATGATAACAACATCATTTAATTATTGCATTAAGTCTAATGATAGATATTGTATGCGATTTGGCTCGCTATCATTCAGCTATAGTCTTTTGATAAAAAAGCATAACTAAAAGCCATGCCTTGGGTGTTATTCCCAAGTAGAAATGTCCTACCTAATAACCAAATAGAAATGTCCTATATGGACAATTCCAAGTCAAGCACAGGATTTAGATTTCGTTCTTTGATTGCTATTTTCTGTGCACGTCTGCTTGGCATCTTTTGAGAACGATTGCGTTTGTTTTGTTGTTCCAGTTCTTCATGCTGTTGTTGGATATGATTCAGAACAGCACCCAACCGTTTATTCTCAACAATCTCTCGCTGATTCAGCTGACTTAATTTATCGAAGAGGCTGTAATTGATCTTTCGGCCATCAT
>NZ_JAMXXM010000046.1:0-5590 GCF_024129715.1 Acinetobacter lwoffii | reverse complement strand
GAATAATGAGCTGGCGATGACTTACTCTCACATGGGTAACCCCACACTACCATCAGCGCTAAGAGGTTTCACTTCTGAGTTCGGGAAGGGATCAGGTGGTTCACTCTTGCTATGGTCGCCAGCACAACTGTTTATGGACTTGTTCGGGTCTTATTTAACTGCTGTTGCAGTGTTTGCCGTACTTCGTACCAAATGAGTTATTAACAGAGATACTTGAGTTAAATTAGGTTGTTCATTTTATCTAGCTTTTCAACTAAATCAAGCTGTTTTGCTTAATATCGAATCAATTGATCCTCACTTCTTTCGAAGTTCGTACAACAACTGTTTGGGTGTTGTATAGTCAAGCCTCACGAGCAATTAGTATTGGTCAGCTTCACATATCACTATGCTTCCACATCCAACCTATCAACGTCGTAGTCTTCAACGGCTCTTTAGGAGACATAAAGTCTCGGGGAAATCTTATCTTGAGGTAGGCTTCCCGCTTAGATGCTTTCAGCGGTTATCCCTTCCGAACATAGCTACCCGGCGATGCCACTGGCGTGACAACCGGTACACCAGAGGTTCGTCCACTCTGGTCCTCTCGTACTAGGAGCAGATCCTCTCAAATTTCCAACGCCCACGGTAGATAGGGACCGAACTGTCTCACGACGTTCTAAACCCAGCTCGCGTACCTCTTTAAATGGCGAACAGCCATACCCTTGGGACCTGCTTCAGCCCCAGGATGAGATGAGCCGACATCGAGGTGCCAAACACCGCCGTCGATATGAACTCTTGGGCGGTATCAGCCTGTTATCCCCAGAGTACCTTTTATCCGTTGAGCGATGGCCCTTCCATACAGAACCACCGGATCACTAAGACCTACTTTCGTACCTGCTCGACTTGTGGGTCTCGCAGTTAAGCGCGCTTTTGCCTTTATACTCTACGCGTGATTTCCGACCACGCTGAGCGCACCTTCGTACTCCTCCGTTACTCTTTAGGAGGAGACCGCCCCAGTCAAACTACCCACCAGACATGGTCCTCGTCCCGGATAACGGGACAGAGTTAGAACCTCAATATTACCAGGGTGGTATTTCAAGGACGGCTCCATCGCAACTAGCGTCGCGACTTCAAAGCCTCCCACCTATCCTACACAAGTAAGATCAAAGTTCAATGTCAAGCTGCAGTAAAGGTTCACGGGGTCTTTCCGTCTAGCCGCGGGTACACCGCATCTTCACGGCGAATTCGATTTCACTGAGTCTCTGCTGGAGACAGCGCCCCCATCATTATGCCATTCGTGCAGGTCGGAACTTACCCGACAAGGAATTTCGCTACCTTAGGACCGTTATAGTTACGGCCGCCGTTTACTGGGGCTTCGATCAAGAGCTTCGCTTACGCTAACCCCATCAATTAACCTTCCAGCACCGGGCAGGCATCACACCCTATACGTCCACTTTCGTGTTTGCAGAGTGCTATGTTTTTAATAAACAGTTGCAGGGGCCTGGTTTCTGAGGCTGTCGGCCGCTCAAGGAGCAAGTCCTATCACAGACAACAGCGTACCTTCTCCCGAAGTTACGGTACCATTTTGCCTAGTTCCTTCAGCAGAGTTCTCTCAAGCGCTTTGGTCTACTCGACCTGACCACCTGTGTCGGTTTCGGGTACGATTCCTGTGTAACTGAAGCTTAGAGACTTTTCCTGGAAGCATGGTATCAGCCACTTCACTGTACAAGTACAGCTTGCTATCAGTTCTCAGCATAGAGTACCCCGGATTTGCCTAAGATACATGCCTACAACCTTCCACCTGGACAACCAACGCCAGGCTGACTTAACCTTCTCCGTCCTCTCATCGCATTACACAGAAGTATTGGAATATTAACCAATTTCCCATCGACTACGCCTCTCGGCCTCGCCTTAGGGGTCGACTCACCCAGCCCCGATTAACGTTGGACTGGAACCCTTGGTCTTTCAGCGTGCGAGTTTTTCACTCGCATTGTCGTTACTCACGTCAGCATTCGCACTTCTGATACCTCCAGCAGACTTCTCAATCCACCTTCATCGGCTTACAGAACGCTCCCCTACCACGCATAATAAATTATGCATCCGCAGCTTCGGCATATAGTTTTAGCCCCGTTACATCTTCCGCGCAGGCCGACTCGACTAGTGAGCTATTACGCTTTCTTTAAAGGGTGGCTGCTTCTAAGCCAACCTCCTAGCTGTCTATGCCTTCCCACATCGTTTCCCACTTAACTATAATTTTGGGGCCTTAGCTGGCGGTCTGGATTGTTTTCCTCTTGACTACGGACGTTAGCACCCGCAGTCTGTCTCCCGGATAGTACTCATTGGTATTCGGAGTTTGCATCGGTTTGGTAAGTCGGGATGACCCCCTAGCCGAAACAGTGCTCTACCCCCAATGGTATTCGTCCGAGGCGCTACCTAAATAGCTTTCGGGGAGAACCAGCTATCACCAAGTTTGATTAGCCTTTCACCCCTATCCACAAGTCATCCCCTGGCTTTTCAACGACAGTGGGTTCGGTCCTCCAGTTAGTGTTACCCAACCTTCAACCTGCTCATGGATAGATCACCTGGTTTCGGGTCTATACCCAGCAACTAAACGCCCTATTAAGACTCGGTTTCCCTACGGCTCCCCTATTCGGTTAACCTTGCTACTGAATATAAGTCGCTGACCCATTATACAAAAGGTACGCAGTCACCGGACTAAGCCGGCTCCCACTGCTTGTATGCATGCGGTTTCAGGATCTATTTCACTCCCCTCACAGGGGTTCTTTTCGCCTTTCCCTCACGGTACTGGTTCACTATCGGTCAGTCAGGAGTATTTAGCCTTGGAGGATGGTCCCCCCATATTCAGACAAGGTTTCACGTGCCTCGCCCTACTCGACATCATCATATAAGCCCTTTCGTGTACAGGACTATCACCGTCTACGGTCGCACTTCCCAGAGCGTTCCACTAGAACTTATATGACTTAATGGGCTCTTCCCCTTTCGCTCGCCGCTACTGAGGGAATCTCAATTGATTTCTTTTCCTAAGGGTACTGAGATGTTTCACTTCCCCTCGTTCGCCTTGCAACACTATGTATTCATGTTGCAATACCTACCTTATGGTAAGTGGGTTTCCCCATTCAGACATCTCCGGATCACAGGATATTTGCCGCCTCCCCGGAGCTTTTCGCAGGCTATCACGTCTTTCATCGCCTCTGACTGCCAAGGCATCCACCACATGCACTTAATTACTTGACTATACAACCCCAAACAGTCGTTTATCCTTACAAGTAGGATAAGCAACAGATTGTGATGATCTCTCATCACGCTCATACAGTTGGCGTCTTGTGCATTTAAGCACCGTACAGCATCAATTAGATTCATATACCAAAACGCTTGATTCAGTTAATTTCGCTAGAACTCATTTCTTGTAGTTACCTACTTGAAACGAGTTTGAACAAATTATTTCAACTCAAATATATTCTGTTAATGATTTTTCCAGCCTTCGTCAGGTCAGGAAACCGTGATAAATCACAGAGATTATCAAGTGCGCGTATCATAACGCTTGTACTTGTTAATCTCTAGGATCTAAACACTTGATCGCTTAGGAACTAAACAACTTCATCACTGTATGCTTACATACTGCGCGAAGCGTAGCTTCTTGCTTAAATTCCAAGTAAAAGCAGTGCTTTTATGATCTTGAAATTTGGTGGAGACTAGGAGAGTCGAACTCCTGACCTCCTGCGTGCAAAGCAGGCGCTCTACCAACTAAGCTAAGTCCCCAGCTTATCAATAAGTCAATGTATCTTTTCTTCTGTAGTCAGATAGTGGTGGGTCTGACAAGACTTGAACTTGTGACCCCACGCTTATCAAGCGTGTGCTCTAACCAACTGAGCTACAGACCCTCAGATACATCGTATGAAGAACAACTTGTTGTGGATTCTTACCAATCGTCAATCTTTCGTTAAGGAGGTGATCCAGCCGCAGGTTCCCCTACGGCTACCTTGTTACGACTTCACCCCAGTCATCTGCCACACCGTGGTAAGCGTCCCCCCTAAGGTTAGACTACCTACTTCTGGTGCAACAAACTCCCATGGTGTGACGGGCGGTGTGTACAAGGCCCGGGAACGTATTCACCGCGGCATTCTGATCCGCGATTACTAGCGATTCCGACTTCATGGAGTCGAGTTGCAGACTCCAATCCGGACTACGATCGGCTTTTTGAGATTAGCATCCTCTCGCGAGGTAGCAACCCTTTGTACCGACCATTGTAGCACGTGTGTAGCCCTGGTCGTAAGGGCCATGATGACTTGACGTCGTCCCCGCCTTCCTCCAGTTTGTCACTGGCAGTATCCTTAAAGTTCCCGGCTTAACCCGCTGGCAAATAAGGAAAAGGGTTGCGCTCGTTGCGGGACTTAACCCAACATCTCACGACACGAGCTGACGACAGCCATGCAGCACCTGTATGTAAGTTCCCGAAGGCACCAATCCATCTCTGGAAAGTTCTTACTATGTCAAGACCAGGTAAGGTTCTTCGCGTTGCATCGAATTAAACCACATGCTCCACCGCTTGTGCGGGCCCCCGTCAATTCATTTGAGTTTTAGTCTTGCGACCGTACTCCCCAGGCGGTCTACTTATCGCGTTAGCTGCGCCACTAAAGCCTCAAAGGCCCCAACGGCTAGTAGACATCGTTTACGGCATGGACTACCAGGGTATCTAATCCTGTTTGCTCCCCATGCTTTCGCACCTCAGTGTCAGTATTAGGCCAGATGGCTGCCTTCGCCATCGGTATTCCTCCAGATCTCTACGCATTTCACCGCTACACCTGGAATTCTACCATCCTCTCCCATACTCTAGCCAACCAGTATCGAATGCAATTCCCAAGTTAAGCTCGGGGATTTCACATTTGACTTAATTGGCCACCTACGCGCGCTTTACGCCCAGTAAATCCGATTAACGCTTGCACCCTCTGTATTACCGCGGCTGCTGGCACAGAGTTAGCCGGTGCTTATTCTGCGAGTAACGTCCACTATCCAAGAGTATTAATCTCGGTAGCCTCCTCCTCGCTTAAAGTGCTTTACAACCAAAAGGCCTTCTTCACACACGCGGCATGGCTGGATCAGGGTTCCCCCCATTGTCCAATATTCCCCACTGCTGCCTCCCGTAGGAGTCTGGGCCGTGTCTCAGTCCCAGTGTGGCGGATCATCCTCTCAGACCCGCTACAGATCGTCGCCTTGGTAGGCCTTTACCCCACCAACTAGCTAATCCGACTTAGGCTCATCTATTAGCGCAAGGCCCGAAGGTCCCCTGCTTTCTCCCGTAGGACGTATGCGGTATTAGCATCCCTTTCGAGATGTTGTCCCCCACTAATAGGCAGATTCCTAAGCATTACTCACCCGTCCGCCGCTAGGTCAGGTAGCAAGCTACCTTTCCCCGCTCGACTTGCATGTGTTAAGCCTGCCGCCAGCGTTCAATCTGAGCCATGATCAAACTCTTCAGTTTAAAATCAGTAGCACCTTAAAGGGTGCCAATCTTGGCTCATCAATTTTCTGACAAATATTTCTCAAATAAACTTCGAGTAATTTCTACCATCAATCAATGAAAATAATTTCGATC
>NZ_JAMXXM010000045.1:0-6125 GCF_024129715.1 Acinetobacter lwoffii | reverse complement strand
AACCGTCCGCTAAGAAAATTGCAAAAGTGCATATTCTAAAAGCGGACATTTTTACTTTGGAGAAACCGGACATTTCTATTTTGGAGTTACACTTGGGAATTCGTATAACGTGTATTATGTTAATTTTAGAAATATTGAATAATTAATCATTTATCCCGTAAGTACTGAATAAATTAAATACATAGCAACTCCGATCACAGTCGTTGCAAAAATCTTTTGCACTCGATTAGCATCTATCCGATGTATTAAACTGCGCCCAATTAACATCCCCACAATACACGCCATAACGAAAGTGAGCGTGATGGAAACAGGATATTGAAAGCCGTCCAACACGTGGGCAGAAATACTAACCCCACCAATTAGAAAAATAATCATCAAGGAGGTCGCAACGATACTGCGCATATCGAGGTCTGTCACTTTACGTACTGCTGGAACAATCACAAAACCACCACCCACTCCAAGCAAGCCAGTTAACAAACCTGCCACCATACCAATAATACCGAGAGATAAAGCAGTTTTCATATTCCAGATCAGGCGACCTGTAGTTTGATTAACCTTGCACAGTGTATTTTCATGATCATGGACTTTATTAAAGAATATCCGGTAAGCGACGAGCAGCATCACTAGACTGAATGCTAGGGTTAGCCATACTGGAGATATAATTCCTGCTAGATGCACACCATAACGTGCTGATGGAATGCTGATGAGAGCAATCCAAAGCGCAGCACGATAACGCACTATACGTTTGAATAAACCTTCAAATGTTCCAACCAAGGCGGATAGAGTGACTGCAAGTAGGCCCACAGGGGCAGCCTGTGCTACAGTCCACCCTTGACTCGCCATGAGTGCCGGCACAGCGAGAATACCTCCACCAGCACCTGTTAACCCTAGCAAGCCACCAATGGCCAAGCTTTCCAGTATCAACATCCACATAGCCCACACCCCTCTTTAAATCAAGCAATTCAACAAAAGACAAACCTTGTTGTTTAATGTTGAAACTTGTTTATCTGAAATAGTTAAGTGGAAGTTTCAAATAAGAAACTCCATTCTCTTCTGGCTCAGGGAACTGTCCGGCTTTCATGTTGATCTGTATCGAAGGTAAAATTAGTTTTGGTATACTCAAACCCGCATCGCGCTTATTACGCATTTCTACAAATTCAGCTTTGGTCGTACCATGATGAATATGAATATTTCGGTTTTTTTGCGTCTGAAGATCCGTCTCACATACATAGCGATCACGGGTTTGTGGTAAATAGTCATGGCATAGAAATACTCGGGTACTCTCTGGCAGTTCAAACAGGCGCTGTACCGAATCAAAAAGTATTGCTGCACTTCCCCGCGGAAAGTCACAACGTGCCGTACCATAATCCGGCATAAACAAAGTATCCCCGACAAAGACAGCATCACCGATGACATAACTTAAGCAGGCCGGTGTATGTCCGGGGGTGGGAATGTTATATGCTTCGATTGAACCAATCTGAAATTTCTCATCATCTTCAAATAGGTAATCAAATAACTGCTGGGCATTCCATTGCTTAATATCCAAATGATAGATCGCAGCAAAGGTCTCCTGTACCACAGCAATTTTTTGACTCATGGCAATCTTGCCGCCCAATTCAACTTTGAGATACTGCGCTGCGGTCAAGTGATCTGCATGGACATGGGTTTCCAGAATCCACTCGACTGTTAAACCCTGTGCTTTGACATAGGCAATAATCTGATCGGCATGTGTGGTCGAAGTGGTTGCAGATGCAGCATCATAATCCAACACACTGTCAATAATTGCGCATGCCTGAGTTGTAGGATCACTCACCACATAACTAAAAGTATTGGTATCTTCATGAAAAAAATCTTTTACAACAGGGAAATTTGACATCATTAAGCTCCTGCCCACTTACGGTGAATCAACACGCCTACAAGCATTGCGACAATAAAATACAGGACCTGATAATGTCCAAGACCAATCAAAGTAAAACTTGGTGCAGGACATACACCAGCAACTCCCCAACCGATACCAAACAGCAGGCTGCCAATGATTAAGCGTGGGTCAAGTTTTTGACTGGTTGGCAATAAAATAGGTTCGTTAAAAACGGTTTTCGGTGCTGCAGAACGTATAGCTTTTTGAAAGGGAATAAATGCTACGGCAATTGCACCCATCATGACAAAGGCTAGACTGGCATCCCAGTCACCAAACAGATCTAGGAAATCCAGCACTTTTTCTGGATTCGACATACCTGATACCATCAGCCCCACAGAAAACAAACCACCAAAAATAAAAGCGAGAAAATTTTTCATTTAGAAAGCTCCTGTGATATGGCGAATCATATAAACAGTGACAAAACCAGCAAACATGAAACTCATGGTGGCCACGATGGAACGTTTAGACAAACGACTCATCCCGCAAATGCCGTGACCGCTGGTACAACCTGAACCTAAGCGTGTACCAAAGCCAACCAAGAGACCCGCAACCACCATCATCAGCGGACTCGCATTCAATTCAATTTCTGGCTGAACAAACAGTCCATAGATAAATGGCACCGTGATTAAGCCCAACAGAAACCAAATTGCAGGTGTTTTAAACATCGTTGAAGGGTTCAGCACCTGTTCGATTAAACCACTGATTCCGGCGATACGACCATGCACATAAAGATAGCCGACCACGGCTACGCCAAGAAGCAATCCGCCTAAAAATGCGATCAGAAAATCATGCATAGTAAATATACCCACTTACAATATATTTTTTTATATTATATAATAATTTTAATTATTCAAGTAGAAGATCTTAATTTTTTTATCTCATTATTAGGATGCATTCATGAACACTACTCAGTTAAAAACGCGAATAGACTTCTCACAAGTTGATCTTGTTAGTGATTGTCTAAAAGTTTTATCAAACCCAGATCGTCTTAAAATTCTATGTGTTTTGGTGGAAGGTGAACTCAATGTGCAGCAAATTGAAATACGCACTAATATCTACCAACCCACCTTGTCACAACAACTAACAGTTTTAAGAAACAATCAGATCGTATCGACACGACGGGAGGGTAAACAGATTTTTTATCAATTAAGCGATATGCGCGTGTTAAAAATCATGCAGACACTCTATGAAATTTATTGCAGTCACGATTAAGGTTCTGTCGCATTTCACCCTTTACAGTATCTAATCTAGTTCTTAATGCGATAGAACCATTTAACATAATGGCTGTTATACGAAATTAATGGATGTTCATATAGATTACTTGCATATTGTATTCGATCGAATACAATATAGTGAGAAGAGAAGGAATCCTCATGATTGAAATTAAACGTCTGCCAGAATTTGATGAATGGTTGGATGGCATTAAAGACAATATGACCCGTATCCGCCTGAATCGTCGATTAGATAAGGTTCAACGTGGAAACTGGGGAGACATTAAACCTCTCCAAGATGGCGTTTGGGAAATGAGAGAATTCTTCGGTTCTGGATGGAGGATGTATTACATCCAACATGGTGACGTTGTGATTGTAATGCTTGGTGGTGGAGATAAATCAACTCAACAACAAGACATCGATCGTGCAGTCAAACTATCGAAAACGTTGGAGGATTAAAATGGTTAAAGTAGCTGATTTACCAAGTTTTGATATGGCTGAGTCACTCAAAACTGAAGAAGACATTGTGATTTATCTCAATATGGTTCTTGAAGAGAATGATCCAGCTGAATTAGCTCATGCACTTGGTGTTATTGCTAAAGCTCGTGGCATGACTCAAATCGCTAAAGAAGCAGGGATTGGGCGTGAGGCACTCTACAAAGCCCTACGTCATGATTCAGCACCACGTTTTGATACAATTAATCGTGTAGTAAATGCTTTAGGCTTAAAACTCACAGTACAACACGCCTAAAGCTTTAAAAAATATAGTAAAAATGGGAGCTAAAGGCTCCCATTTTTAGATTCCTATAACGTGTATTATGTTAATTTTAGAGAAACTCATAAATGAATATAATAATTTGATTAAAATCCATTCTCTAAAATTCGGATATCAACACCAAGAACATCATCTTTTATCTTAAAGTGATGTTCTTGCATATGTACGGTTGCAAGGTGTGCATCTAAATGTTTGATACTTTTCCATTTTTCCAACATAACGACTGTATTTTTCAATGGCGCCTGATAAGACGCATGACTCTCATGATTAATAAGTAATTCGTAGCCAAAACAACCATCTTCTTCAAACACTGTTGGTGTGATCTCCTTGAATGAATTGATTACATGTTGCAGATGCTTTGAACCGGGTTTTACTTTAATTTCAGCAATAATTGTTAACATCATTTACCTCTATATCACTGATGCAGAAAAATTACGGATCAAATGTTGGCGATAGTCATCTTTTATTTGTGGTAAGTTTGGTGCTTTGATGACGTCATGAGCAATAAATGTTGACATGCTTTGCATACCAAGAAACTCATTGGCTTTTCGAAAAGGCAAATAAACCCCATCTACACCTCTCCCCTCAAAAAATTGTTTTGGATCAGTAAATGCTTCAGCAGGTGCATTCCAAGTTAATGACAGCATAAATTTTTTGCCATGCATTAAGCCTCCCGAACCATATTTTTTAGAAGTATCCGAACGTGAACGACCATCATTAGCGTATATATGACCATGACCTTCAGTAAATACATCATCAATATATTTTTTTACTGTCCATGGTGCACCCATCCACCAGCCTGGCATTTGATAAATAATAGCATCAGCCCAAAGATATTTTTTTACCTCCTCTTTTGGATCAAAAGCACTATCAGCACGCGTAACTTTAACTTTATGACCTAATTTGGTTAACACTTCTTCTGCTAAAATTGTCAAGGTATCATTCAATTCACCATTAGAATGAGCAAAAGTTTTAGCACCATTGATAATTAAAATATTATTCATCTTCATCCCAAATTGAATAGAGAAGTACAATATAAATTTAAGATCCATCAACATAAATGCAATTATTAACAAAACATTATTGATTAATTGTTAATAATTAAAATTAATATATAATTAAAAATGATTTTTTATTAATGATTTACTTAGATATGAAATCTACATTTGATGAACTTTTAGTATTTGTTACGATCGCTGATTGTGGCTCTATAGTGAAAACAGCAGAACAATTAAATCAAACAACATCTGCTATCAGTCGCACATTACAACGCCTCGAAAAAAAATTAAATGTTAAATTAATCGAACGTACAACCCGTAGCCTTAATCTTACCTATGATGGAAAAATTTTTTTAGAAAGAGCAAGAAAATTACTTTCTGATTTGAATGAAGCTGAAGAGTTGTTAATTAATCCAGGTACTGAACCTACAGGCTTAATTAAAATAGATTCAGCAACACCGTTTGTATTGCATGTAATTATTCCATTAATACCAGAGTTTATAGAACGATATCCAAAAATCAGTATTGAACTAACTAGTCATGATCATGTAATTGATTTATTAGAGCATAAAATAGATGTTGCTATACGATTTGGTGATCTAGAAGATTCAAGTCTCTATGCAAAATTATTATATAAAAGTCGTTTGTATATCGTTGCTAGCGCTGAATATCTCAAAAAAAATAACTTACCAAAATCTATTATTGAGTTAAATCAACATAGATTATTAGGATTTAGCCATCCTTTGCATTTAAATAATTGGCCAATTTATATAAATGATCAACTATATAAAACTTCACCATCTATTACAGCTTCTAATGGCGAAAGTGTTCGTCAACTTGCTTTACAAGGTGTAGGAATCGCTTGTCTCTCTGAATTTTTAATTTTAAAGGATATAAAAGAAGGTAAATTAATTGCTTTATTTGAAGATGAAATAAAGATTCATGAGCAAAAAATCCATGCTGTCTATTACAAAAAAAATTATATACCTAAGAGAGTTAGATTATTTATTGATTATTTATATGAAAAATTACAACAGCTTAATTAATTTTAAATGGATTTTTCAAACCAGAGTCTGAAAAATCCACCAAATCACTACCCATTTAACATAATGGAGGTTATACGAAATTGAAATGTAACTCCAAAATAGAAATGTCCGGTTTCTCCAAAGTAAAAATGTCCGCTTTTAGAATATGCACTTTTGCAATTTTCTTAGCGGACGGTT
>NZ_JAMXXM010000044.1:0-6649 GCF_024129715.1 Acinetobacter lwoffii | reverse complement strand
AGGATTGATTGCTGATTCTCTAGATATGTTTGCCGATGCAGCCGTTTATGGTATTGCGCTATATGCCGTCGGAAAAGCTGCGAAATATCAAGTGAAAGCAGCCCATTTCGCAGGTTGGATTCAGTTATTACTTGCTGTCATCGTGATTATTGATGTCATTAGACGATTCATGTTTGGAAGCGAGCCAGAATCAACGCTCATGATTGTTATTGGCCTGCTCGCACTTATAGCTAACGTGACATGCTTATATCTTATTTCTGGTCATCGAGAAGATGGCGCACATATGAAAGCCAGTTGGATTTTCTCGGCGAATGACGTTGTGGTAAATATGGGCGTTATATTTGCCGGTGTACTCGTGGCGTGGACGGGATCAGCTTACCCAGACTTAATCATTGGCATCCTGGTTTCTTTATTCGTGCTTAATGGTGCTCGAAAGATTTTGGCTTTGAAGTAAGAGTATCGAAAATGAATCTATTTCAAGTTAAACAAAATCAGATCGTCAAAATTAGAGATCTCAAAAAAGGTAATCAATACAGTCATACCACTGATCCCGTATTGGAACGGCTCCAACTATTAGGTTTTAGAGAGGGTGAAACTCTACAAGTACTCGCTAAAGGTGTTTTTGGCGGAGATCCTGTTTTAGTTCAAATTGAAACTTCAAGATTCGCATTAAGAAAGAATGAAGCTGAAAGAATTTTTGTAGAGTTAGTATCCAATGAAGATTAAGAACATTGCATTAGTCGGTAATCCAAATTGCGGAAAAACCTCTTTATTTAATACGCTTACTGGTACGCGACAAAAAGTTGCCAACTATGCTGGGGTTACCGTAGAAAGAAAAGAAGGTTCTTTTAAATTACCTTCTGGTGATGCAATACGAGTATTGGACTTACCCGGAACTTACAGTTTAAAACCTAGTAGTTTAGATGAAGAAGTCACCAGGGCAGTTTGTTTGGGCGAGCTAAAAGGTGAAATTCTACCCGATATTTTTATATGCGTTGTAGATGCCACAAATTTAAGCTTACATTTGAGCTTGGTTCTCGAAGTTCGTGCTCTAAATCGCCCTATGATTCTTGTATTAAATATGATGGATGAGGTCAAAAAGCGTGGTATTTCCATTGATAAGGATAAACTGTCTCAACTGTTAGGTATCCCTGTAGTTGAAGCTGTCGCAGTTAAAACAAAAGGAATTCAAGATTTAATTAATCAATTAGATCAAAAAAATCTTTTTATTACTCCTTATCATTCTGAATTAAGTCATTTTGAACAGGTCAAACAAATCACCAAACAAGTTATTTTAAATAATGACAGTGGTGATAAAAGAACCGCATTTCTAGATAAAATTTTTCTACATCCTGTATTGGGTTTAGTAATCTTAACTTTAACCATGTTTGTGATGTTCCAGGCGGTATTTATATGGGCAACGCCTTTTATTGAATTCATTGAAAATTTTGTCGCATGGCTCAGTGATTTTATTGGACCACTAATCCAACATCCTCTATTAAAAAGCTTGGTTGTGGATGGGGTAATTGCTGGTGCAGGTAGCGTGCTTGCATATATGCCTCAGATTTTGATTTTATTCTTCTTCATTTTAATGCTTGAAGAGTCAGGCTATTTACCCCGGGCAGCATTTCTTTTAGATAAATTAATGTCTAAAGCCGGGCTTAGCGGCCGTTCATTTATTCCTCTGCTATCCAGTTTTGCTTGTGCCATTCCCGGAATTATGGCAACCAGAAGTATCAGCTCTGAACGGGACCGATTAGCAACAATTATGATTGCACCCTTGATGACCTGTTCAGCAAGATTGCCAGTATATGCTTTATTGATCGCGGCATTTATTCCGAACCAATTAATCTACGGCTGGTTAAGTCTGCAAGGATTAGTCCTTTTTGGTCTTTATATGTCGGGAATAGTCTCAGCGTTATTAGTTTCAGTGTTTCTGAAATTGGTTCGAAAAGATAAAACTGAAAGTATTTTTATTTTTGAACTTCCCACATACCGAATTCCAGATATTAGAAATATTGCATTAGGCTTATATGATAGGGCAACTATTTTCTTAAAACGAGTTGGTGGCATTATCGTCGCACTGTCTATCTTGTTATGGGTGCTAGTCACGTTCCCTCAACCACCAGATAATGCAAGCATGCCGGCCATTAACTATAGTTTAGCTGGTCAGTTAGGGCATTTAATTCATCCTATATTTGCGCCTATTGGGTTTACATGGGAAATATGTATTGCACTCATTCCTGCTATGGCAGCAAGGGAAGTTGTAATTGCTGCTCTTGGGGTGATTTATGCGATGTCAGGTGATGAAGATACAGTAACTCAAAGTCTGTTAAGTCAAATTTCAGGCCCGGATGGATGGGGGTTAGCCACAGGTTTATCATTATTGGTATGGTTTATTTTTGCTCCCCATTGTCTTGCTACGTTAGCAACAATTAGACGAGAAACTGGCAGCTGGAAACAGCCCATCATTATGGCAACTTATTTGTTTGCATTAGCCTACATCTTTTCATTCATCACATATCAAGTTGCGAGTAATTTTTAATTAGCAAATGAATAAAATAAGGGAGCTAGCTCCCTTATTTTATTGAAATACTCACTATAAATGAAGCGCTTTTACAAGAAAAACTGTATAGATATCAATAATATTAAACAGCTTCCTAAGAAAACTTCTAATTTAATTATAAATTATGAAAGAGTTCCCTCTTTTTAGTGCAATTCATGAAATTAGGTTTAAATATCAAAAATTATGGCTTAATGAATAGCATGATCTTGTAGACACTTTTAGTGAAATAATAATCAAAATATTGGAATGCTCCCAGTAGCCTAGACACAAAACCGATTCTAAAATTCTTATACTCGATATGGATAATTATTCTGAAAATTTTTTAGTATTAATTTCTTGTAGATAAGTGAAGATCTCATCTACTGTAGCTCTCGCTGTTCTAGAAACGCCAATTAATGTTGCAGATGCCATACCTGTCCAATCTCCATATCCAACTAACCACAAGTTAGGTAACTTAATAGACCTTCCATTTTGAACTTCTACAAAGTTATCTCGCTCTACTATATCTATACTTTTTAGATGATTTAATGAAGCCTTAAATCCAGTACACCAAATAATCACATCAATTTTCTCTTTTTTTCCATCTGGCCAAATAACTGCATCTGTAGCTAAAGATTGAAAAGGTGGACGGCTATGTAAGACTCCTCTATTCTTTGCCTCTTTGACACTATCGATCATCACAATATCACCTAGGCCACCTATTGGCTGGTCAACTTTTCTTCCTTCTTGTTGTACTTTTAAACGCTCAGTTGCTCTTAAAAACAGTACTCGACCATCGACATCATCAGGTAAAAATTGAGGCGGAGTTTTTGTGACCCAAATGGTTTCAGCAACTTGTGAAACCTCAGCTAGTATTTGCGCGCCCGAATTCCCCCCACCCACCACGATGACTTTCTTATCTTTAAATGGATCTGCATTCAGGTAATGGGCTGAATGTAACTGCGTGCCTTGAAAGTTTTCCTGTCCCGGATAATCAGGAATAAACGGCTGGCGCCATGTCCCTGTTGCACTGACCACCACCTTGGCTCGCCAAAACTTTTCTCCAGCATATACGTCTAAATACTTTCCCTTCGATTCCACACGATCGACATGTACTGGACGAACAATCGAAAATTGATATCTCTGTTCATAAGCCGATAAATACTGGATCACCTCATTTCGTGTTGGATAGGTCTGTTCAGTGATGGGCATCATCCAACCGGATAGAGAACTCCAGGTATTAGGAGAAAAAAGACGCAATGACTCCCAGGTATGCAGCCAGGCACCCCCCGCTTGATTTTGCTCATCCAATATAATGAATGGGATTTTCTTGCGCTTTAAAAAATAAGCGGTAGATAAAGCGGCCTGCCCACCACCGATAATGATCACATCAGTTTCAGTCTGTTTCTGGTTCAAAGCCTTCACCTTTTCCTTATTTATCTCTGACTTCTTTAATGTAAAAACCCAATCATGAAGACTGGGTTTTTACAATATTCATTGTACCTTTAACAGCACTTCATCGGTACAGCATAAAAGTGTTACTGACCTGGCAATGAGGCGCAGTATTTAATACCATCCAGCATTTATAAACTGCGCTGATTTACACGCTTGGACAACTCTTCAGCCGATTCCTTGCGTTCAGAATAACGATCAGTCAGGTATTTGCTTTGACCACGAGTCAGTAGAGTGAACTTAAATAACTCTTCCATGACATCCACAATCCGGTCATAGAAAGCTGAAGGCTTCATTCGTCCATCTTCTTCGAATTCCAAGAAAGCTTTCGGAATTGAAGACTGATTTGGAATGGTGATCATCCGCATCCACCGCCCCAAAATACGCATCTGGTTCAGGCTGTTAAATGACTGTGATCCACCACTGACTTGCATCAAGGCAAGGGTTTTACCTTGGGTAGCACGGATTGCTCCTCCTGCAAGTGGAATCCAGTCTATTTGTGATTTAAAAATGGAACTCATAGAACCATGACGTTCAGGTGAACACCAGACCATACCTTCAGACCATGCAAGAAGCTCATGCAGTTCTTTTACTTTTGGATGCTCAGTATCCGCATCTTCTGGCAAAGGAAGGCCCCACAAGTGATAGATACAGATAAAGCACACATATGGAGGTGCTTTGTCACGGTTAAAATGGGAAAGAAAATGTCCACCAGATCTTGAGTACAGGCAGGTTAAGTATAAAAATAACGTGATCGAATGTAATCATGGCAAGCTAAAGCGGATCATTAGGGCCACTTTAGGATTCAAATCGATGAAGACGGCTATGCCACATGCATCTATTCAGATGGCATTAAACACCGATGATGTACAGACGAAGTAGTAGCAGCCGATCCTACTAAAAGAATAGCAAACGATAAAAACAGCGATAAGCATGTTTTTAACCACTGCATAAAAATAGACCAAAAATTAAGCTTTTTTAGTTTTACAGATTCGAAAATAAATAGTAATAATTCATGAATAGTAGCCGAAGCTACCATTCATGAATCCAAATCATACTATTTTAAAAAACTAATTCGATGCCTGCACCATATTTCCACCCTTTTTCGGAATTAGTAGCCTCTTGCATAAAAGTATCTTGCTGTCCTTTTTCATACTGATAAGCAATATCAATAAAAGGTTTAAATCGCTTAGTAATCTCATATCTAGTTTTGATACCAGTTTTTAGTTCTGATAAACCTGATTTTGCAGCATAGTTAGAATCATCGCTAAATATTACATCTGCTTCGATATAAGGTTGAGTAATAAGTTTCTGAGTTAAAAGCAAATCACGTTCTAATTCAAAACTTGCTCCCCAAAAATTATTCTCACCGCCATAAAGATATGCTTGTGTTTCAAAGAAATAAGGAGCTAGACCTAATATACCAATAACCCCATCCACTCGATCGCTGCTGCTGTTATTTTTATCTTCACTATATCTTACCCCAGCTTGTACATCCCAAAATGGGGCTACGTTACGGCTATAAAGTGCTGATACAGCATATTTTGGATCATTACTTTCTGACTTTTCCGAATTGGCTTCAATAAATAGACGATTTTCATCTGTTCCAATTAAAGTTTCAAACTTTGTTCCTAGGTTGCCCTTACCGTCTTCATCAACCATCCATTCATTTTCAAATTTTGTCGTTTGATAAATTTGTCCACCATGTTCTTTAAGATGATCATCATGAGATGGGGCTGATCTCTTTCTTGCGGTCAGAATAATATTATCTCCCCCATTTGCATTTTCCATTGAATAATATTCTGGATACAATTCTTGGGGGCTATATCTTAAGCCACCAGACTCCTGTAATAAGACTCTCATACCATTTGTAATATTACTTTCTTGTTCCGAAGTGCTGCTATTAGCAAAAGTTAAGTTTGATATACTTATTAATGCAATTGATAAGACTGTTTTTGAGAAGAAATTCTTAGTGATTTGCATGTGGATTTACTCCCTTCTCACTTATTGGGGGCTGAGCAACAGTCTTTGTAGAATTACCATCTTCCACTTGAGCTACAATGAGTTTATTCATCATTCCTGCACTCATATGGTAAAGCAGGTGACAATGAATAGCCCACTCACCTAACTCATCAGCTGTGAGTAGAGTGGTTATCGTTTTCCCAGGTGGAACAATTACCGTATGTTTGTTTGGCATATTGCTTGGATCCTGACCATTCTCAAGCTGCATAAACATGCCATGTAAGTGCATTGGGTGAGCCATCATACTGTCATTGACAAATTTTAAGCGAATACGTTCACCATACTTCACCACTAGTGGGTCGGCTTCATTAAATTTTTTACCATTTATTGTCCAAATATAACGCTCCATGTTTCCACCAAGACGGATCTCTATTTCACGTTCAGCTGCACGAGTGTCTTTTTGAGGATCTAACGATTGCAAATCACTATATTGCAATGCTTTATTACCTTCAGGTGTTGAAGCATTTGCCCATCCAAATACGGTATTATCATTCTTGTCTGAAGCCGCCTTAACAGTAGCGCTATTCATCGGCATATCATGATTCATGCCTTTCATAGAAGACATATCATGATCCATACCTTTCATAGAAGACATATCGTGATTCATGCCTTTCATAGAAGACATATCAT
>NZ_JAMXXM010000043.1:0-7471 GCF_024129715.1 Acinetobacter lwoffii | reverse complement strand
TAAACAGCTGTATCTAGCGGCTTATGATCCAGAATTGATTACCCGGCATCCGGATTACATAAGCATCGTAAGTTATGCAACTTGCGTAATTTACCTGTCAGGAATCTGTCCACTTATGACTTTCTAAACAGGTACGTGTTTTTGTCATATTTCACCTATTACAGAGTTGCATAACATTAAACAGCTGTATCTAGCGGCTTATGATCCAGAATTGATTACCCGGCATCCGGATTACATAAGCATCGTAAGTTATGCAACTTGCGTAATTATTGTATAATATTTCGGATTTTATATAACTTACTAGCTATTACGCTTAGCTGCATAAACCAAAATCAGGCAGGACTATTGAAGATAAGCGGCTATTACGGCTCATTCGTTCTTCTTATGATGCGAGTTATGGGGTTTATGGTTATTGCTGGATCTGAAAGAGCTGGATGAAAGCTGTGGACCAAATAGTGTGTTCAAGATCATGAAGAACAATGGTATCGCGGCTGTTCGAGGATATAAAAAGCATAAAAGTTATAGTTACTCAATGAAACCTACTCTTACCAAGAATATCTTTTGGATGCACTTCTTATGGCAGCAAGACAAAATGAACGTGGATCATACATTCAGACCAAGGCTTACAATACAGCAGTAAAGACTGGCAGAAATTCTGTCAAAAACATAATTTTTGGTTCCGAGTATGAATCGCCACCTTGCGCAGTATACTGCTCATGTTGGGGAATAAAGCTGTTGCTGAATCCTTTTTAGTGCTTAAAGAGGGAAAGAATTAAAAAGAGGATCTATAAAACACTAGAAATGGACTGTGCAGATGTGTTTGATTATATCGAGATGTTTTACAATCGAATCAGGAGTTATTCATATCTCTATGGTTGTGCCCCTTCAAAATGAGGCTATCTCATCTCTAGGATACTGGGAGCAATCCAGTAACTATTTTTGCTTCCCATATTTTGGTTTATAACCAACATTTAATAGATGTGAAAAATATTTTTTAACATTCTCTTGATCTGTTAATTCGGCTTCAATTCTTTCCTGAAAATCTTCTTGTGTTTCGCCTATTTTTCCAAAATCACGTCCAAAATCTGGATTGTCATCAATATCGCAAAGTTTTTGCGCAAAATATGAAATTTGCTTTGCTGTTAATTTATATAAATTTTCTGGAACTTTATCACTGAGTCTTAGAACGGTATCTTTTTCAAAAAAAGTAAACTCTATATCAGTAATAGTCCTACCTGCTTTTTGCTGGGTATAAGTAACTTCAATATCAGTAAATTTATTGATTTGTTCTATAGCCACTTTTAGAACGCGCTTTTTAAAATCTCCCATTTGAGAGTATTCATCTTCTAGCAAGCCTAATTTCTCTCTAAGATCTGCTATAGGGACATAAAGCTTTCCTGTGGATCTCCAACGTATTAAAAGCTCGTACAGTCGAATAGCGTAAACACTGGTAAGTTGTGAAATTTGCTTAAGTTCATATCTAGTAAATTTTTCTTCAAGCTTAACGAAAAGCGGAAGGATATCTGGAGCAAATATCAACTGTACACAGGCAGCCTCTTTAACATAACCTACTTTAGATACCCATCGACTCTTATAAACTGCTTTTTTTCCTGTAACAGGATCTGTTGTTTTATAATTAAGCCTACGTTCAAATAAATTATCACATGCGGCTTGTAACGCTTCGTATGCTGATTGTCTACCAAGATTGAACTGTTTCATATACTCCGAGGCATGAATCGTTAACATAGTCTCGGCCGTTAATTCTTCCTCAATATCACGGGCAGCAAGAATTGCTATTAAAATTAATCTTTGTTCTGAAAGATTTAGTGCATAAGAAGCTTCAATTAAATTATTATCTTTATAAATTACATTATTGCCCATGTGTCAGTACTAAATTTTTTGATTAACAATACATGGACAATACTACTTAACGTCCATAAATGGAAGTGTTTTTTATAGAAGGAATTTGTCCACTTATGAAAGGAATTTGTCCACTTATATAAAGGAATTTGTCCACTTATATAAAGGAATTTGTCCACTTATATAAAGGAATTTGTCCACTTATTGGTAGGAATTTGTCCACTTTAAGTCTTTGTATCCCAATGATATCAATAGTTACAGCTGACATATAAAGAATAAATTTAAAAATAATATATAAAATAATAAAAAAGAATTATTTGTGGATAACTTTTTAATTAAATGTTTGTCTCGATAGTTGATTTTTACATAAAATCATTTTACATTACTTTAATTATTAAACTTACGTAACTTACATAAAATATGATTATATTAGTTGGTGGTGAAAAAGGTGGGGCTGGAAAAAGCTGCTTATCTCAAAATTTAGCAGTATACCTTCAAACAAAAAACAGAGATGTTCTTTTATTAGATGCGGATCCTCAAGGAACAACAACTGATTGGATAAAAGAGCGTGATGAGAATGATGAATTAAAAGATATTCCTTCAGTTCAAGCTTCAGGTAATATCCGTTCAGTTCTCAAAGATCTGCAAGGTAGATATCAAGACATTGTAATTGATGCTGGTGGGCAAGATTCTGAAGCGTTACGTTCTGCAATGACAATTGCTACTCATATGTTATTGCCTTTTAGACCAAAGCGTAGGGATTTAAAAACATTAGCACATATGGAACAAGTTTTAAAATTAGCTAAAACAGTCAATCCAGATTTGATTGCAAGAGCAATTATTACACAATGTCCGACGTTGCCATCACAAGTTCAGAGAATTTTAGATGCGAAAGATGCATGTAAATCATTTGGTATAAATGCGTTAAATGCAATTACGACTAATAGAAATGTCTATGATGATGCTGATGAAAATGGCCTTTCTGTTTTTGAAGTAAATAGTGATCCAAAAGCAAAAGCAGAGATTAAAAATATTGCTAGTGAATTTTTAGGAATTTAATCATGGCTGGATTAAACGGTTTAAAAAAGAAAGTTGAAATATCTCCGGAAGAACAGTTAGCGGAGGTATTCATATCGGGTGCTGAAAAAAGGGTAAGAGCTTTAGAAACTAAAGAGAAAAAATTTGTTAGATGTACATTTTCTTTGAATGATGAAGTTAATCAGTTAATTGATGAACTGGTAGTTAAAAGTCAAAATGCTCGTGTTAGTAGATCAAGTATCGTTAGAATTGCATTAGAAAATTTGGCTTCAAAAAGCTCTGAAGAAATTAAAGAAATTGTTAATCAACAATTTACGTAATAACTTATTTAAGTTACGTAACTTATTTTTATACAAATTCTTCCTAAAGCATTCTCCTAGATTATGAAAAATCCAAAAATAATTATGTGTGTCTAGAATTTTGGTGGCTATTCATAGAAATACTACAGAGCAACGTCTGATTTTTTTAGCAATAGTAAAAGCGCGGGAAGTAAGTAAAGAAGTTGTGCGAACAGCACCTTAAAAGTCCATGCGTAGCACTATATGAAGCAATTCAATGTAGATAGTAGATAGGCATGCAGCCTATGAAGCGTTAAAGAATGTGGCTAATAGCCTGTTTGAGCGCAAATTCAGCTACAAGAGTATCCATAAGAGGCTACATAGAAGGAAAAGGTCGTTAAATCGCGCTGGGTGTCGAAAATAGCCTATGTTGATTCAGCCGGTATTCTTGAATTGGTTTTTGCTTCAGAGGTCATTCCCCTGATTACCCAATTAGAACAGTCTTTTCCTTGGTATGAGCTCAAACAAATAAGCTCATTAACCAGCAAGCATGTGATTCGTCTTTATGAGTTGCTGATCCAATGGCGTAGTGTGGTAAAACCCCAGTCTTTCTGGTTGATGATTTTCGCTTCAAGCTAGGATTTCCTGTGCACATCTACGTGGCATAGAGGATGTATATAAAAAACTAATGCATGTCTAACTAAAGAGCGGATGTGTGTTCGTGCAATATGTCATTCATTGTTCACTTCAGTAAGAACATGCAACCTAGAGGTTTTAGATATGTCAAAGATAATTAAAATGGATGAGAATGAACTTGACATCGCTATGGCTGCCGCTCATGTTCTTCATAAAACCTCTATCGCAGTAGCTCGTAGTGAAACAGTGCTATATGTTGAATATGATGCATTAGTAAAGCCCCGGAAGGTAGCCTGTCTTGATTAAACGATTGCCTGGGAATATTTCTGGTCTCTCTCAAAGTGCTCTAAAGCGAAAAACGATTAAAATTAAAAAGTATAAAGTTGAGTGGACTACGTAGAATGGTTATTACAGTCCAGAAGATGATTATGCGTTTCTAGAATTTTGGTGGCTATTCATATAATTAGTCAGATTAGAAGAAAACAAGAATAAAAAATTAGAATATAAAAAGTTCAATTAAATCAAATATAAAGAAATCAGAATAGTAATAGTCTTTTAATAAAATAAACTAGAAAATTTTATGAGGTAGAGTACCTTCGCAATTTATCGATTAATTCAAAATTTTTGACTTTAATAGAATTTAGATAAATTTCTATAAAATAAAAACAATTGGTTAAGCTATTGTTTTTAATATATTTATTTTTTAGTGGAAATTCACGTAATTTTATACATTTTAAATAAATGAATTTTTTTATTAAAAATATTATTTAAAATTCAATAAAAAAATATAAGTTATTGAATTATATTGATTTTTTTAAAAATGTTTTTTGTTTACTTTTTTGTTTACTTTTCTCAAACATATTTTAATATACATAACTAAAACAATAACTTATAATGTTGGTGTTATGCGTACAATACGCATAACACCGAGTTGCTTTTTGGTGAATATTTTAGAATTTTTATTTTTTTCTAACTTTATATTTTACAAAATTAATTTTTCTCTTGTTATCTTAATTTTTTGCGTGAAATTTCATTTTTTATATTAATTTATGGGATTTTACAGCTCTATTTGGTTTTAAGGTAGGATATTTCTACTTAACTTGAAATGCCGATAAGTAATTGAATCGAAAAAGAAGGAGAATAGGCCCATTAGTTGTGTTATCACACCAAACTTAAAACGCTAGTCCTTATGTTCGATATTGCTCAATTATTCTGTGTAATTGATGATTTTTTTCTAAAATTTGAAATGACTTATTAGAAAATTCTTAAACAAAGCCACCACTGTTTAATAAATAGAACTGCTCAGCTAAGTATCTCGGAAATCACCTTTATTGCTGTCTGGGCAATCCCTCCTAAAAATAATAGGATCTAAAAGTAGAATTTTCTCTTAAAGTGTAGGCAGGAGATTCTGCATGAAAACATCTAAATTTACTGACAGCCAGATCGTGTCTATTTTGAAATAGACGGAGTCTAGGACACCTGTAGCTGTCCTTTGTCGTGAACACGGCATGAGTCTTTGCACAGCAGTGCTACTCACTATTTAACAAATAACGTGCCAAATATGGTGGTATGAATACATCATTGATGGTGCCGCTGAAAGAACTGGAAGCAGAAAATACTAAACTTAAAAAGATGTATGCAGAAAAACGATTAAAGGCAGAGATTATCCATGAAGCGATAGTAATGAGCAGTACTGCTATGCAAGGGTGAAGCCATTTCACCGACGCCAGATGGCACACCAGGCAGTTGCTCACTCTGCTATTAGTATTCGTCTAGCTTGCCGTGTATTTAGTATCAGGGAAACCTGCTAAGGGACATGCCCACCAAGCCTCGAGTTTAGGCAAATTAAGTATCAATATAATGTTATTGAATATGATTATGGAAAGTTAAAACGTATTATTAATGCTACGCTAGGATTTAAATCAATGAAGACAGCTTAACCTGAAGGCGATGCTGATGTTCCATCAGCCTTCAACAGTGAAATGAGATATGCCTAAATATTCACATGATTATTATCTAACTCAGCAAGAAATAGATGAGTTACGTGCAGATGCAAAACAGGCTTCAAAAGTGATGGCTGCCTTATTCCGCTTTGAGACGGAGATACATTATTCGTATCGAGTTGAATGGGTAGCTGAGAGTGCAGAATACGTAGGCCTTTGCAAAGAATTTCCATCATTATCTTGGCTCGATTCTGACCCGGATAAAGCGCGTTTAGGGATTGAAAAATTAGTTTTTGAAGTTGTAAAGGATATGATTATCTAGGGCGAGAGTGTTCCTGGGATGCAAAAATCTACTCCAAGGTAGCTATGATGTGTGTTGCTAAAATTCAAGTTGTTATTTTATTTTAAATTTTTGATTTTATTAATTAAATCAAAAATATCTCAAAAAATAAAAATAGGTAGAATTACCTATAATATACTGGAATTAAAAGAAAAAGTATGGACACACATCATAGCTACCTTTCCTAAAAAAAGAAGGTACTATGTGTGTTAAGTAGGACCTTTTTACAGAAT
This sequence comes from Acinetobacter lwoffii, assembly GCF_024129715.1. Lineage (GTDB taxonomy): Bacteria > Pseudomonadota > Gammaproteobacteria > Pseudomonadales > Moraxellaceae > Acinetobacter > Acinetobacter lwoffii_U. The sequence goes on along the minus strand of NZ_JAMXXM010000043.1, from coordinate 1,143 downwards.
TTCCTTTAGTTATTTGTTCTGTATAGGCATTGCTAGGAGTACAGCAATATGTCAAAAATGAATCTAGAAAATGAAAGTGACAATGAATCTGAAATTGCTGCTATGGCAGCTCGTGTGCTCCAAGAACGCTTTATTGCAGCCGCTCAAGCTGGGCCGGTGTTATATGTAGAGAATGATTATTTAGTGCGTAAGATTCCGAATGAACTCCCAGTTGTGATTAAACATTTAGAAGGGCGGAATCCTGACATTGCTCAACGCTTTGTTGATCATAGAACTTTTAAAATTAATAGAAAATGAAGTAAGTTTGGACTCATATTCAATGTTATTCCCAAATAGAAATATCCTATAAATTCGAATAAATTGCCTGCTTTTAGACTCATCTCATCATTTTAAAACATAAACATTTTGATAATGTTTTTATATCTAAAAATAGAAATATTTTGCTAATGTTTTACCTTCTTTTTTATGAATATTTTTAAAATATTATTTTTAAAAATCAATTATTTACATGAATTTTAAAAGGTGGTAGTTTGTAGCTTTTAAGGAGATAGTCATGCTAAAGTTCACACACGAAGAATTAGAAAATGAAGATGAAGAAGTTGAAAAATTAGAAAGCCCGGAAGAGGAAGCTAAACATATGGAAGTTACCTTAATGAATTCGGCAGATGTTGAAACACTACTTTTTTTTGAAGAGAACAGTTTCACGCATGATGAAAAAATCAGATTTATTGAAGTACAGGCTAAAGAAAGATTTTTAAAGACAAAACAGTTCCTTGAGAGTTTGGAAGAACTAGGCCTGTGTACCTACAAATGATAAAAAGGAGATTAAGTTGTGGATCTCCTTTTTTATGTGTTTGTTATTCCCAAGTAGAAATGTCCTACCTAATAACCAAATAGAAATGTCCTATATGGACATTTCCAAGTCAAGCACAGGATTCAGATTTCGTTGTTGAATTGCTGTTTTCTGTGCACGTCTGCTTGGCATCTTTTGAGAACGATTACGTTTGTTTTGCTGTTCTAATTCTTCATGCTGCTGTTGGATATGATTCAGGACAGCACCCAACCGTTTATTCTCAACAATCTCTCGCTGATTCAGCTGACTTAATTTATCGAAGAGGCTGTAATTGATCTTTCGGCCATCAT
>NZ_JAMXXM010000042.1:0-7642 GCF_024129715.1 Acinetobacter lwoffii | reverse complement strand
TAGAAATTCCTAGAAATTCCTAGAAATTCTCAAATATTCCTAAAAAATCTTAGATAATCCCACTTATTAAAAATCTATGATGAAGTAAAAAATAAATCATAGTTGGACGTCACCAAATTAAAAGATACGTTCTTCAATCAAAAGAAAAGATCCTCGCAATGCACGAATATGCATATCCCCCTAATGAAATTAATGCGGAAAAAAAGAAAACGTAAAAAGAAATAGAAAGACAGGAGATCAATTCAAATCTTCAGTTAATGAAATGACCAATGCTGAGAGGAATTTAGAGAAACTAACAGAGAGAAAGCCTAAATTTTTTTATGATCCCCATACAGAATGTAAAGACTTTATCTAATCCCTGTAAAAATTTAGCTTTTAAATGCACTCATTTGCGATTTAAGCTCAAATTCACACTGGAAGGTACAGAACGAGTGTCTACGAGTGAAATCGCTGAAATTCGCGCTTAGACTCTCTGAAAAACAGCTTTTTAGGCTTTGAAGCCTAAATAAGCGTAAATCACATGCAGAAAATTGAGTCTAGATCGAGCGTAGCGAGTAAAAAAGCTCTATGAGCGAAGCGAATTCATCGTGCTTTTGCTTTTTATTGAAGTCACAACGAGATGAGCCAAAAAATTGCCCCGACGAATCGAGCGAAAGCGAGATTCAATAGAGTTTGAGCGTAGCGAAAACCAAGGGCAATTTTTCCTTGCCTGGGCTTTTAATTATTTTAAAGTTTTTAAATACTTTTAGATGGCTCGAAAACCTTATGAATAAAGGGTTTCAGCTCTTATATGTCCACGTTTACCTTGCAATATGTCCACGTTTACCTTGCAATATGTCCACGTTTACCTTGCAATATGTCTACGTTTACCTTGCATTAGTACACAAATAATATTAACGTGTACTTATACACAATAAAAAAATAGTGGCTATGAGAGATTTAGTTGTAAAAGACAATGCCTTAATCAACGCAAGCTATAACTTAGACTTAGTAGAACAACGTTTAATTTTATTGGCTATTGTTGAAGCAAGGGAAAGTGGGAAAGGGATTAATGCAAATGATCCATTAGAAGTTCATGCAGATAGTTATATCAATCAGTTTGGTGTGCACCGTAATACAGCTTATCAAGCCTTAAAAGATGCTTGTAAGGATTTATTCGCGCGTCAATTTAGCTATCAAGAGAAAAAAGCTAATGGGAATATCCGAAATGTTATGAGTCGTTGGGTATCTCAGATTGCTTATAACGACAATGAAGCAACTGTAGACTTAATATTTGCACCTGCTGTTGTTCCCTTCATAACCAGACTGGAAGAGCAATTTACTAAATATGAATTACAGCAAGTTAGTAGTCTTAGTAGCGCTTATGCCATTCGCTTATATGAACTTCTAATTCAGTGGCGAAGCGCTGGTAAAACCCCAACCATAGAACTACAAGAATTTAGAAAGAAGTTAGGCGTTCTTGATAATGAATATTTACGGATGGCTCATTTAAAAGAGCGTGTTTTAGAGCTTTCAATTAAACAGATAAATGAGCATACGGATATAACTGTAAAATATGAACAGCATAAAAAAGGTCGATCAATTTCAGGTTTTTCTTTTACGTTTAAACAGAAGAAAAAGGATAATCCATCAATAGAAAGAGATCCGAATACCTTAGACCTTTTTTCAAAGATGACCGATGCTCAACGGCATATGTTTGCAAACAAACTTTCAGAACTCCCTGAAATGGGTCGCTATTCACAAGGAACTGAAAGCTATCCTCAATTTGCTGTTCGTATTGCTGAGATGCTACAAGACTCTGAAAAAATCAAAGAACTAGCCCCATACCTAAAAAAAGTGGGATACATGCCATCAAATAAAAAGGAAACAGTAAATGGCTAAGTTATCGCTAAGTGAAGTATCTAAAAAATTTCATATTGATAGGTCAACCATTTACAGAGCTGTACGTAATGGGCGTTTATCACGCTCTAGTGATGGTCAATTTGACCTTTCGGAAGTGATTAGATGCTTTGGGGAGCCTGAGCAAACATCTCAACAAATTGAATCTTCTACATCAGATAGCGATGAATCTACAAAAAAACTCATTATTCATTTAGAAAATGAAGTTAAAAAATACCAAGAACGTGAAGAGCGTTTAATGCAGCAAATCGACCGTATGCAGACACTTATTGAGTTAAAAACTGTTGCACCCGCCACGGCAGCGCCACAACAAGATGCTACGGCATGCGACACCGATATGCCACAGCATGCGACAACACAACAAGACAATGATAATAAAAAGAATAATGAATTAAATATTGTAGAAAATGTGGCAGTGCCACAACAAGAAACTACAGCATACCACACCCAAACGCTACAGCATGCCACGTTGCAAAATGTGGCAGTGCCACAACCTAAAAAACGTGGCTTATTTGGCCGTGTGCTGAATGCTGTTTTTGAGAATGACTAAGGGAGAGAGATCATGCCGAAACTGAAAGACATTGCCCTGGGCATTATTGTGGCCCCGCTGCTGATCCCGATTATGCTGATTGCAGCATACCAGGATAAAAAGGCACTCAAAAAAGAGCTGAATGAACGCCAAAAAGAAAAAGACCAGGCATCCTGATTATTCAATTGAGCTAATCAAAAGTGTGGAACATTGATGAAATAATAGGCGTGGAACGTGAAAAGTCATAAAAAAAGCCCAATCGGGTGTGATTGGGTTATCAACTAGAAACTACAGCATTGATTTCTATAGATAATTATAACGCATTTCGTATAAGGTGTATTATGTTAATTTTAGAAAATCTGTTTTAGTTTGTACCTTTTCAAAATTATGTAAAAAGCAAATAAAATACTTATCCAGAACAAATAATCAAAAATAAAATATAAGAAGATAAATTGATCTATTCCTATAATAATATTTAAAGGATCTAGCGCTATACTCCCACCTGGAGATACTTCACCATCTACTAAAAACTGTAAGGGAAATCCTCCTCCAATGACTTTAACTTTTTCAAGCTTGTCTACAACTATACGATCCACCAATGTATATTTCTGATAAAACAAAGATAAATAAGTAAAAATAAAAGATAAGCAATTGAAGTATAAAAATTTTTTCATAATTTTCTCCCATATATCTACTAATTTTAACAATTTTTAATCAGAGCCTTTTGGAATAATTTGCTTTAATTTCTCTATTATTATTTTCTCAAAAATTCCTTTAATATGAAAAGATTAGAATTTATTTTATTAATTTTTCTTGCAGCCTGTAGTCCAGTTACAGAAAAAATTGAATCAAATATAGTTGTTCCACGTATTCACTATACAGGGGGAGCAGATAATGCAAGTTATAGTGAGGCTAAGCTCATTAGGGAAGGTAAATGCTTATATCTAGAACATGCTGATGGCTCTAAAGTTCTGCCAATTTTTGCTACGAAAACTATAGATTGGAATATAGAAACTAAGAGCTTAAAAGTAGATTCAGACACTTATTTTTTAGGTGATAAAGTAGCATATGGAGGAGGCGGCTCCTATCCTCTAGAAAAAAATAATTATTCTTGGATAACTGAAGTAGATCATGGCTGTGATACCTCACAAGTTATAGTTATTAATAAACTCATAAGACCAATTGAAGAACTACCAAAATGAAGAATAGCCTATTTTACTGTCTTACATTAGTTCTACTTATAGGATGCCAGCCATTTGAAAAAAATGGATATATTTTTATTAAAAATCAGACTGATTATCCAATTACAGACCTTAAAGTAACTTATATTAGTGCTCAAAAAACTTATAGCTTAGGTACTCTTTATCCTTATTCAGAATATAAATACGCCATCAATTACGAGCAGCACAATGAGGATTCAATAATCTTTTCATATTTAGATAAAAATCATAAAAAGATTAATCAAGAAGTAGCTACATATGCAGCCAAATATGATAGGAAAAGTTATGAAATAGTTATTCAATAGAATATAAATTACAATTACTAATTGAACGAAAAAACTTCAATTTGAAATTTCAAAAACTTGATTTTTCCACTAAATAACTATCCATTTAACATAATGGCGGTTATACGCAATACACTTGTATATTAAATTAAATATCAATATCTTAAAAATTTACACCAAACCCTAAAATCCATAAAAAGCCGATTTTGAAACAAGTCGTCTTTTTTATGAGCGGTTTTGATACTTCTTGCCAATAAAATTGTTTAAAAAATAGTCAATTTTGAGGTTTTTTAAATTTTATCAATGCCTCAATGTCCAAAATTATCCACATTTTTTGTGGATAAAATTTAGGCTATTTTGTACGCCCTGGCTCACATCAATCTCGGCCCTTTGCTGCTATGCCAGATAGTGGAAATTTCATATGATGTGCACATAGAGAGCAGGAAGCTCCATACAAGAATAACAATAGATAAGCACAAGGACTGTAAGGTACGACAGGAGTTATACCGAGCGAACCAATACGGAAAACCCCGGCAGGATGCCGGGGTTTTTTATTATCTAAACTTCTTAAATTAAAGTGGGGTGAGCATCTAGAATACGAATTAAAGTCGCTGCAGGACCAGTCGGATAGCGACGGCCTTGTTCCCAGTTTTGCAGGGTTCTCGCACTGATATGCAAACGTGCAGCAAACTCTGCCTGAGTTAAGCCAGTTTTCTCACGTACTTCTTTGATATCTGGTAATTCAAGCTCAGTCACTCGACTGGCCTTTATCTCATTACGTTTGATGGCTCCAGCTTCTTTAATTGAAGCAACCAGGTCATCAAATAAGTTGTTATCCATGAAATTGCTCCTTTACTAATTGACGCAGGATCGAGGTTTCTTTGTCTGTCAGATTATCTTTGACAGACTTTGGATAAGCCACCAGAAAGAAGATCTGATCATCTTCTGTGACCCAATAATAGATCACCCGGATACCGCCACTTTTGCCTTTATTGCCCTGAGCACAACGTACTTTACGTATTCCACCACCATTCTTGATCAAGTCGCCCCTATCAGGCTGTACCAAGAGATCTTGCTGGAGCTGACGATACTCTTCATCACTCACAAGCTCTTTAATTTGCTTGGTAAAAATACTGGTTTCAATGAATAACATGGATGTAAGTACGTCAATGGCGTATAAGAATTTTAGCAGTTCTAGAACAAAAAAACGAGAGTCTATGGCTCTCGTTTTTTTATAATCCGTATTAATTAACTTTAGCTATAGATCTCTTTCTACATAGTCTTTCTTTGAAGGATCAGATTCTTTTTCAGAATTTTCAGGTTTTACCGTTAATAAAGTATGAATACGCTTTAAAATCATTAAGATATTCAGCGTAGTTAACCCTAATAAAATAATAATAATAGGATTGAAAAAATAGTCAGAAACTAAAATATTAAATTCTGAGCGTAGCTCTTCATAACTTAAAAGCTGAGAATAAAATAAGCATGCAACTACTAGTAACAGTGCACAAATGATAGAAAAAGAAATGTTAGAATAAAGCTCAAATAATAAGTCTTTCCTAACATTATATAAAGGTACTAGTTTCTGGTCCTTATCAAACAATTCTTTCTTTTCATCTAACTTAGATTCTTGATCAAAAATTAGGACTAATAAGGATAAAAGTAGGGCTGTAAAAATTGAGCCAAAACTAACTAATAGAGATAAAGTATCACTAGCTAAATTAATTTCAAGAACATGAGCAAGGATGGCTAATAGAATAGGAAAGCCAAAAAAACTTAGCTGATCTCTAGCCGTTAAAGTCTCTCTATGAGAACAACAAATATCAGAAATACTTATCTTATTACTCATAACAGTACCTCATTTTACTAGTCAGCATATATATCAGATGAAAATTCATCCGCCACGTCAAATGCCCAACTTTTTAATTCATCTAAAGTAGGTAAATGATTTTCTTCTAGTTCTTTTGGACACAACACTTCACATAGAACATTACTAATACCATTACCGATTTTAAATGTTCTTTTTTTCCCATTTAATTCAAATACGGTTTTTATCTCAGAACAGTTTTCCATGAGTAGCTCAACAGCTTGTAATTTTTTTGAAGGTTTATCAGTTTTTAACTTATATGCAAGTTCTGAAAGCTTTCCAAAATTTCCACCTTTAAGTTCTGGCTTTAACACAAGAACAGCATTAGGTTGTTCTTTATAACCAAGTTCCTTAAGAGTATCGTTAATATCATCTTGTGGTACAAAACGATTTAATCTAATTTCCTTTGCTACAGAATTAGCCCAAGCCTTCATTGCACCATCATATGATAAGGGCGTCATAGATACTGTAAGCTTTATTAAAGGCTTACTAAAAGCTAGAAACTCATCATGAAATGTTGTTTTGACTCCATTACCATTAAAGTTATGCAATAGAACTAAACCATGTGCCTGTGGCTGTGGAAGTTTTATATAAAAAAAGTGCCTAGTAATTTCTGCATTTTCTATCTTTCTAACAAATTCTACGTCTGAACTGTCAATATTAATAAGCTCTTTTTCTAATCCATATTCCCCTTCCAAGAACCAACCATAGATGATACGCTCCTTATCTATAACTTTAACATCATGAAATTTATAAACTTTTCTTCTTTTTTCATCGACAGTTTTTATGAAATTATTTTTGTGAGCAGTCATGAAATCTAGAAAGATTTGGAATAAATCTTTTCCATAAATATCATGCAATAATGCATTAGCACCTTTCTTAGTTTTTTTCTTAATAGTGACCTCTCTTAATGGATCATAAACTCTAAGTAAATAAGGTGTTAAAGAATGCATATATCCCCCTGATATTCTAGTAAAAATAAATAACTTGTCTTATATATTAAAAGTTAAAAGACTTCATTTGATTTTTTTCTTACATAAGTATTATTTAACATAAAATCTCATATACGAAAGTCAGTTGTAAGCCCCAAATAGAAATGTCCTGTCTTAAAATTTGATCTTGGATCGGACTTTTGAAATGAACAAATCAATCGAATTTTGATTCCTGGAAAAGTCCAGCAGCAAGCCATTCACCCTGGATCTGATCTCTTTCGGATCAGTCAGCTCACCACTCATGAGGTTTTTAAGCAAACCGCCCACTTTATTCAGATCCGCTTTCAGACTGCGGATCTCCTGGATGGTTTTTATATCCGTTAGACTTTTCGGCTGATAGCCCAAACCCAAATCACGTAAATATTGAGAATTAGATAAATTGGCGTCTTTGGCCCTGGATTCGATCATCAATTTTTCTTCTTCAGTCACCACGACTTTAATCGTTTTTTGGCGTATTCGTTTTGGCTTTTTCTCATCAGACATTTTTCTAATTCCTTATCACAATACAGTTTGGCTGTGCCAAAAGCTCCGCAGGACAAGATGCCACGTTGAGCTTGAAAAGCGAATAAGAGGAGGTAATGGTGTGCTAATCATGCTTGCATGTTGGCCAACATTACACATCTTGCCTACTTTACCCTTAAGTACTTTCTTAAAAATTCTTAAATATTCTTAAATATTCTTAAAAATCGACTATCTAAACAGGCCTAAAAGCCTAAATTCCACGTATTCTTAAATATTCCTAGAAATTCTTAGAAATTCCTAGAAATTCCTAGAAATTCCTAGAAATTCTCAAATATTCCTAAAAAATCTTAGATAATCCCACTTATTAAAAATCTATGATGAAGTAAAAA
>NZ_JAMXXM010000041.1:0-7689 GCF_024129715.1 Acinetobacter lwoffii | reverse complement strand
CCACACAGGTCATCGATGCACAAAATATGCTGAGCGGACTACGAGCTGAAACTGCCTTGAATGCCTACAAATATGTGATGTCACTGGCCACCGTATTACAAAGCCATGGCTCGATTACAGAATTTCCGAACTACATTCAACATACCAATACCCACTATAGATGCTAAAACTCTTCAAATACGAGCAGTTCAGCTCACAACGAATAATGTGAGTGATTCACGAATCCTTGGGGAGTTACTTGATCAAATTCCGTTGGATGAACAGATTGATTCAGTTTATACAGACGAGGCTTATAACACCAAGCAATGCCGTCAAGTCATTGCAGACCGGTAAGCATATGCGGTAGTTCCCTCCAGAAAAAATGCAAAGCCTTAGAAAACTACAAAAGTTCATTCGCAAGAGCGAAATGAATTACTTCGAACCGTTAAATGTTTAGGCAGGACACTATGGAAGAAATGGTCAGGCTATCATCGGCGAAGTTTGGTCAAAACCAAAATGTATTGCATTAAATTATTAGGCGATAAATTAACGGAATTAGGTCGACCTCATACCCAAGTTGTCACTTGAATTCGAGTAACTTAGAAAAGATCTATCTCTGAAGCCTTTATGCAACAAAGTCACTCCAGATTGAGGATTTGAAAATTTATAGTGCAGTATATAAACAAATTGGTTCAGGAGCACAAAAGTAAGGTAATAACATCTTTTTTTAACAGTGATATTTTATTGTTCCCTACTTCTTACATTAAACTTTTATTTGTAGATTTACCTATCATTAACTCATTTTTCATTTGGATTTCCTATTATATTGAGATTGCTTTAAGAGATATTAAACAATAAAATTAGTGATAATTATTATCATTTACATTAACTAAAATGTCTTCTACCGTTCCTTCATCATTTAAACTATCTTTACTCAGTTTTTCGATTTTAGTTACACAACAAAGTTTTGCCGATGATACTCAGCAATTACCGACGATTACCGTTACAGCGGAATCAGAACAGAGTGAGCTCAGCTCTGAACAGAGTAAAGCCTATATCATCCAAAACTCGTCAACCGCCTCAAAACTGAATATTCCACTCAAGGAAACGCCGCAAACAGTCAATGTCCTTACCCGCCAGCAACTGGATGACTTTGCCTTGGATAATACCCGGGACGTACTGCGCAATACCCCTGGCATTATCGTCAGCAATCAGGAAACGGAACGGACCTCCTACCTTGCCCGAGGTTTCGAGATTTCAAATGTTTTAGTCGATGGCGTTGGTATTCCACTCGAAGGCTATAATTATAATAATGATAATCCAGACAGTTTTTTGTTTGACTGTATCGAAGTGGTGAAAGGCGCGAATGCCTTAAATAATGGAATTGGCGATCCCGGCGCAACTATTAATATGATTCGCAAACGCCCGACATCCGACCTTCAAACAGCCTTTAATGCCAGTTATGGCTCATGGAATACGCAGCGCTATGAAGCAGATATATCCTCTCCTCTCACCCAGGATGGAAAAGTCAGAGGTCGTGTATTTGGCTATCAACAAACAGGCGACAGTTATCAGGATCGTTATGAACTGGAAAAAAACGGCATAGGTGCTGTTGTGGAGGCAGATATTACTGACACAACTCTATTGACTGCTGGCTATACCGAAACCAATCACAAGCCGAATGGTGTCAATTGGGGTTCTAATCCACTGATCAATACTGAAGGCGAGCAGCTCAGTTACTCACGGAATTATAATTACAGTCCAAGCTGGGCCCACTGGGATAGCAATATTAAAAGTTACTTTGCCGAGCTTGAACAAAAACTGGGTGGCGACTGGACAGCCAAACTGACCTATGATGAAAAACGTACACAACGCGATTCAAAGCTCTTGTTTCTGTCCGGCAAACCTGGCGCAAATGGCACTTCAGGCATCTTCCTCTACCCAGGCATGTATATTGATGACAATAAAGAACAACAAGCCAGCCTGAGTTTTAGCGGCACCTATCCGCTTTGGGGACAACGCCATGAAGCCTCATTGGGCTATGTCTGGGCCAAAAATCGTCTGGATGAATTGGGTTATGCTGGCAGCTTTGTCAATCCGCTGACCACAGATTTAGCCAGCTTTACACCCGAAGAACCAAGCTGGGATATGTCGAAAACCAGTGGTGAAATGCATATCCGGCAGAAGAACCAGAGCCTTTATGCTGCGACCCGACTGCATCTGAATGATGATCTGAAACTGCTTTTAGGTGCGAACTACGTTCAGGCTGAAAGCAGTGGTAGCAGTTATGGGACCGACACCATTTATGATGAAGATAAAGTTTTACCCTATGCCGGTCTGACCTATAACTTTAGCCCTGAATATACAGGTTACCTGAGTTATACCTCGATTTTCCGTCCGCAAACCACCAAAGCAGATGATGGCAGCATTAACAAACCGATCGAAGGTGAAAGCTATGAAGTCGGAGTCAAAGGTTCTTGGCTAGATGACAAGCTTACCGCCACCATGGCTGTGTTCAGAACGGAGCAAAGTAATTATCCGCTTCGTGATTCTGATGGTATCCCGACTTTACGCACAACTCAGGTCAGTGACCTGCGTTCCCAAGGCTACGAGTTCGGCTTGGCGGGACAACTGAGCGACCATTTAAACTTAAGCTTTGGTTATACCCAGTTTAGCCTGAAAGATCTGATCAATGGCGGTGATGCGCGTACCTTCAATCCAACCCAGTCTTTTAATCTTTTAACTACCTATCAGGTGCCGCAACTTCCAAAACTGAAACTGGGCCTTGGTGTGCAGTGGCAAGATCAGACCTATCTAGATGTGCCTGAAGCAACCGCCAATGGAGTGATTACCCAGAAAGCTGGAATCATTGAGCAGAATGCTTATGCGCTCGTGAACTTAATGGCCAGCTATGAGCTGAATGAGCATATGACCTTGCAAGCCAATGGTAATAACCTGACCAATGAAAAATATCTGTTCAATTTCCCGAATCAGCAAGGTTTTTATGGTGCACCAGCAAATTACAGCGTTGCTGTGAAATTTAAATACTGATTTTCAAACTTAGCCTTGACGACATGTTCAGGGCTAAATCATCACTACATACACAAAAACAGGTAAAACAAATGAAAAAAATGATCGCTCTGACCCTCGGACTGTCTATGACACTTTCAGCTCAGGCGCATATGCTTTGGCTGGAACGTGATACAGATAAGCAGACTCATGCGTTCTTTGGTGAATATAGTGAACAGCTTAAAGAAACGCAGCAAGGTGCCTTGAAGTCTTTTAATCAAGCAAAGGCCATTCAGGCCAAAAAAACATTTAGTCCTCAAATGCAACAGGATCATTTGGTCTATGCGACCCAAGGCCAGACCGATGTCCAACTTAGTCATGAACTGATCTATGGCGAATCATTGCTGAGCTATCATGCCAAAGCAGGTAGACAGAACCTGCAAGCTGAGTCCGAACTGGATATTGTCCCGACCCAAATCAACAGCCATACATTCACGGTGCTGTATCAGGGTAAACCTGCTGTGGATACTGAAGTCACAGTCTTCTCCCCGCAATTCTGGCTAAAAAAATACACCACCAACAGCCAAGGCCAGATTACCATTGCCACGCCATGGAAAGGTCAATATGTCATTGAAGTTGGCAAAGAAGCAGACAAGGCAGGAAAATTGAATCAGCAGGCCTATAAAAAACAGTATCTGGTAACGACTTTAAGTTTTGTTTATTAAGTTTTTAGATTTTCATCAGTATAGATTTATTCAAGGCCAAATATGATGTCTGTTGTAGTGCAGCCACTTGCCATTCTCTATCGCTTAGGCATGACCTTTGGCATTGGTTACTTGTGCAGTTATTTAATCGCACTCGATCTGGCTTACTTTTTACAAGCTTATTTGCCTAAAGCTGAGTCTGTCTATTTGGCTGCATTTACTGCCCTGATTTTTTATGTTTGTTTTGTGATTAGAATCTTCTGTATCCCAAGTTTAAAAAAGCTTTCTATCTATAGCCTGATCCCTTTACTTATTTTATTTCTCTTCTCCCGCTTCATAGGTTAAACCATGCATAAATCTGTCCGTCAATCCATGGCATGGCTACATTCATGGTTAGGTTTAAGCTTTGGCTGGTTACTCTTCGCCATTTTTTTAACAGGCGCCGTCACCTATTACCGACATGAGATCAGTATATGGATGCAGCCTGAATTTGCCTCGATGCAAGTCAATCAGGAAACTGCCTTAAAATCTGCTTTCAGCTATTTACAGCAGCATGCACCGGACGCCCAAAACTGGTATATCGGCGTTGCCAATCGAGACTCACCGGTGAATAAAGTCTACTGGCAAAAAGCGGATGGTGGCTATGAAGTCAAAACCCTAAATGCTTCGACAGGAAAAGAATTAAACCTCTCGGCCACCCAAGGGGGAGATTTTTTCTATAATTTTCATTTTCAGCTCTATGGTATGCCCTACACCATTGGTCGGCTGATTGTGACGATTGCTGCCTTTATCATGTTATTGACTCTGATTTCAGGAATCATTACCCATAAAAAAATCCTGACAGACTTTTTTACCTTAAGAGCATTTAAGGGGCAGCGCTCCTATCTGGATTTTCATAATGTTAGTTCAGTGATTGCCCTGCCGTTCTTTTTGACCATGACATTTACCGGGCTGGCGATTTTCTTTTATATCGTACTGCCTTCCGGCATGAAAAAACTCTATCCAGACAATCCCTTTCAGTATTTTGAAGAAATTCGCACAGTCAATGTATTGGCCAACTCTGTGGTTCCGGTGAAAACCGAGATGCTGCCAATTCAACATTTTATTAGCACGGCGCAGCAACACTGGGGACATGCGGAATTTGACAATATCACGGTCAAGCAGCCCAATACCCAGCTGGCACACATAACCTTAACACAGCTCAAAGATCATTCCATTACCAGAAATCAGGCACAGCTCATTTTAAATGCTGCTACCGGAAAATTGCTTGAAAATACACGCAATGAAAGTGCAATTGCCACACTCAATGCCGGCATGTATGGTTTGCATATGGCACGTTTTGCTGAACCTGCTTTACGTTTAGGATTGTTTTTCTCTGGCATATTGGGCTGCGCCATGATTGCCTCCGGTCTGCTGCTGTGGAGTCTGAAACGCCAGATTCAGAAAAAATCAGCGCGGTTTCATCTCGGACATTATTTGGTGAACCGCTTGAATATCACCATGATACTTGGCTTGCCGATTGCCATGCTGGCTTATCTCTATGCGAATCGTTTTATCAGCATCCCTGTAGGTGCACCAAATTATGAGATTTATAGTTTTTTCAGTATTTGGCTCGGCAGTTTCATTCTGGCATGTTTAACACCGCAGCAATATTTATGGAAAATTCAGCTTAAAATCCTGATTGGTACTGCTTTTATGCTGCCGCTGATCAATATTTATTATCTCATTTTCCATGATTATATTGATTCTTTTACAACTTACTGGCCATTTCTGCGAATCGATCTGATGCTGTGGAACTTGGCACTTCTCGCCCTATTGTTACACCAGAAAATTACCCCTATTCAGCAAAAGGCGGTCAATAAAATTCACGCCAAACTAAAAGTTACGCAACAGGAATCATCAACATGATATGGATTGCAGTGATCGGTCTGCTTTGGCTGAGCTGTTTTGGTTTTTATGCGGTAAGTGCAAAGCAGATCCTAAAAACCCGAAAATCTCGTTACGCTTTTTTAGCTAATTTTCCTACGCACACTAAATTCACTGCGGGTATTTTCTTATTCGTCGCGATGTTTTTATTACGTACCCAGTTTAGCTCCAGTATTAGCTTTGTGGCTTTATGGGTATTTCTAAGCCCTGTACTGTTTATCTTTATCTTAAAAATGAATAAAGCATTTTAGTATTTATTTAAAATCAGAAAGTAGTAAACAGCCTAGTGCGCTACTTACATGCCCTCTATTGAACCAATCTACTCAGTATCTGCTAAACCTTGCCAACCTACTTTTAAATATTTCAGATTCATTATTTTGGCTAGAATCAGAAATTTAAATTGGTAGGTATTTGGTAGGTAGGATTCTTTTTAACTTCATCCAATACTTATATTACGGTGAGGGTCACCGATAAAATAATCAATTAATGGTAGAAGGAATCACGCCATGGCTTTTAAAAATATTTCAGATCAAACTAACGGTTTTTATATTCCCTGTGTTTCACTTTTTGGTCCGGGCTGTGCTAAAGAAATCGGGATAAAAGCACAAAATTTAGGTGCCAAGAAAGCGCTGATTGTAACTGATGCGGGGCTGTTTAAATTTGGTGTTGCAGATGATATTGCAAATTATTTGAAAGAGGCGGGTGTTGACAGTTATATTTTCCCAGGCGCGGAACCCAATCCAACTGATATTAACGTGCATCATGGAGTTACAGCTTATAATGAAAATGCCTGTGATTTTATTGTATCGTTAGGTGGGGGTTCCTCACATGACTGTGCCAAAGGCATTGGTCTAGTCACTGCAGGTGGCGGACATATCCGTGATTATGAAGGGATTGATAAAAGTACCGTCCCGATGACACCACTGATTGCAATCAATACTACGGCAGGGACAGCTTCGGAGATGACACGTTTCTGTATCATTACCAATACCGATACCCATGTGAAAATGGCGATTGTAGATTGGCGTTGTACACCACTCATTGCGATTGATGACCCTAAACTTATGTTGGCCAAACCTGCAGGGCTGACTGCGGCAACAGGTATGGATGCCTTGACGCATGCAGTAGAAGCTTATGTGTCTACGGCAGCAAATCCAATCACTGATGCCTGTGCAGAAAAGGCGATTACCATGATCAGCGAATGGCTTAGCCTGGCAGTGGCGAATGGGGATAATCTGGAAGCACGGGATGCCATGAGCTATGCCCAATATCTTGCCGGAATGGCCTTTAACAACGCCTCTTTAGGATATGTGCATGCGATGGCACATCAGCTCGGAGGCTTCTACAACTTGCCGCATGGTGTTTGTAATGCAATTCTGCTCCCCCATGTTTGTGAATTTAACCTGATTGCTTGTCCTGAACGTTATGCCAAAATTGCCCAATTGATGGGGGTGAATACAGAAGGTTTAACCGTAACTGGAGCAGCTTATGAAGCGATTGGCGCCATTCGTCAGCTTTCGGCTTCAATTGGTATTCCATCTGGGCTGACGGAATTAAATGTAAAAGAAGCTGACTTGGCCATCATGGCGGAAAATGCACAAAAAGATGCCTGCATGTTGACCAATCCACGTAAAGCCAACCATGCCCAAGTGGTAGATATTTTTAAAGCGGCGATGTAGTACCTCAATGTAAGTATTCTCTCCAAGTATCTGACTTACATTTTTAACAGCCCCTGTTTCACTTCCTGAGGAAGTGTGCCAAGAGCAGACATGCATTTTCCTGTTCCTGGCTGATCCTTTTGCCTTCATAAGAGGATAAAAGCGGGGGGTGTTTCTTTTTTATGAAGTCCCCTTCATTATTAATATCGACATTAGGGTGTGTTGACACTTTTAGCTTAAAAAAATAGCGAAGTAGTAAAATCAAATCGCCAAACCCAATTTTACTATTCGCTATGCCTCGTACCATGCTGACAGATCAACCCTGGCAAAAGTTGAAAGTTATTCTGCGTAATTTATCCATTCACCACAACTCAAATTTACGCAATTTTATTGAAGCTATTCTCTATAGAATT
>NZ_JAMXXM010000040.1:0-7878 GCF_024129715.1 Acinetobacter lwoffii | reverse complement strand
AGAGGTACTTGTGATGGTTTATGTACAATTGACCAATGTGGAGTTTTAAAAAATCTAGCTTGATTATCTAGACCTATGCTTTTTTCAAAAACTCTGTATATCTTTACTTAAGGCTGCAAAAAGTTTAAGGTTACTCAAATTCTGTGATCAGATCTTTGATAGATCTGGACAGCTTCTTTATTGGTGTTTTAAATACAGATTTGTGTATGAAGAGAAAAACATTTCTAATCCAGATATTGGTACTCTTATTCACATTCCAGAATATTTGGAGTGTGGCAGAGGCCGCGTGTCTGCATGAAATGCCAAACATACCCAATTCAATACTCTCTAATCCAATCGATTTAGACGAAAAGAGTGATAGTCCTCGTCAAGCACTTTATTCCCTAGAAAACTATAAAGAAATCTATGACTATTGTCAGAAGGTTTGTTTTAACGAAAAGTGCAGTCATTTCTCAAATACAATCGTGATTCAGATTGACCCACCCGATGATCTGAAGCTTAAAGCTGATTTTGAGACCGGCATTACCCCAACTTATTTGGGAATAACTTTTTATAAATCCCCTTATCTGAATCAATTAACCCCGCCTCCCGATTTGCCCCTACTATTGGTGGGGTAGTCTTATAAAAGCCCACCACTCCTAATTTCATTATGCGTGGGGCATTTTCATGTCAAAAAACAAATTACATCAGGATACCTCCATCCTGAATTTATCCTGGTCAGCCTTAGGTAGCGGTATCTTGCTATCTGCAATGATCAGCATCAGTACTTCCGTAGTCGCCAGTACTCAAGATTTAACGCTGCAGCAAGCTATTGAGCAGGTTAACCAATATCAAGCGTCCCAAAATTTCTGGGAAACGCAAAATAGTATTAATGCCACGAATCTTCAGCAAAGTAAGCTGTTTAAAAATCCTGAATTGTCAGTTGAACAAACGGGCTTTGGTTCAAATAATGAAAAAGAGCTTGCCATTGGCATATCACAACCCTTGGATATTTTTGGTGAGCGAAAAGCAAACCAAAAATTAGCCAGTCTCTCTACAGATAAAACAGCACTGAAGCAGAAGATTTATCAAGCGCAAATTGAGCTTGCGGTGAAATATGTATGGTCACAACTGGCCATTGCTGAACTTGAAAGAAACATTGTCAATGAACAACTTCGGGTGAGTGAAGAAAACCTTAAAGCGATCGAGAAGCGCTTTACTGCGGGCGGTATCGCGCAAGTAGATGTGAATCGCGCACGTTTAAGTCATGCTGAAAATATACGCCTTTTTAGACAGGCAGACTTACAGGTACAAGTGGCCACCCAACAATTATCAAATTTATGGGGTACGTCTGATAAGTCATTGCAGGTAAACCTCTCTTCACAAAAGCTCTGGCCAAAATCGACTCATGGACAGGTTCAAGAATATTTAGCGGAAAACTACGTTGAGAAATATCGAGCTTTACTGGTATTAGAGTCTCAAGCAACGGTTGATCAACTAAGAGCAAAGGCACGTCCTAACCCCACTTTAAACCTAGGTGTCAACCGCACCCAATCCTTGGAAAACTCCACACAAAATCAATTAGTAGTCGGAGTTAGTGTACCGCTTAATATTTTCGATCGTCAGCAAAATGGCATAAAAATCGCGCAAGAAAAAATGAACTTATTAGAGCGTCAGAAAGAATTTTATCTGAAGCAAAATGCGCTGCAAATAGGCACAATTTTAACCGAGTTGCAGGGTTTAGAGCTGCAATTCAAAGTCGTTGACGAGACTCAAATTCCTTTGGCGACTCAAGTTCAAAGTAAGACGCTACAAGGTTTCTTGGCAGGCAAGTTTGCTTTAACCGATGTTCAGCAAGCCACGCTTCAATTACAAGACATCCGTCTGCGTAAAGTCCAGTTGTTACGGGATGGCTGGCAAAAGGCCATTGAAGCAGAAAGTTTGAGCTTAGGCATTAGCCCAAGTGAAGTCATGTCGAAAGATGCTATTGCACAAATCAATCAAAACTTATGGCAAGACATACAGGCCATGCCTGTCATTGGTGGGGGAAATTAACATGTTCGATCTTAAAAACAGCTTAAAAAAACAGAGCGGAAAAATCTCTCAACCTCTACTGATTGGTTTGGTCATCGGCGCAACCGTACTCCTCAGTATTTTCTTGATCTTGTCGGGTAAGAATAAATCTGAAACATCAGATGAACATGCAGAGGAAGAAGGCGCAGAGGAACATGGAAGTGAAGAACATGGCGGTGAAACCGAAGAGCATGCAGAAGGCGTGAGCCTGACGGCCAAGCAACTGGTGGAACAGGGCATACAGTTATCAGCGGTCGATCAAGGTCCGGTGGTTAAATTAAGTTCTTATCCTGCCAAACTCAATGTGAATACGGATCAGCAAGCGCATGTCTCACCGAGTTTTAGCGGTCATGTAGAAAATGTTTATGTAGAACTCGGCCAAAAAGTTCAGAAAGGGCAGCCTTTGGCTACATTGCTTGTTCCTGATCTAGTTGATCAGCAGGCCAATCTTAAAATTGAACAAACCAATCTGGAACTGGCGAAACAAGACTTTGAGCGTGAGCGTCAATTGTGGTCACAGGGTATCTCAGCAAAACAGGACTATCAACGGGCTTATAACAGTTATAAACGGGCACAAATCCAGGTTCAAGCGGCCCAATCACGTTTAAGTGCATTTGGTGCAGTGAATGCTAGTAACGGGCGCTATATTTTAAAAGCCCCAATTTCTGGCGTGATCAGTAAAAAGGATTTGGTTCTCGGGGAAAATGTTCAGTTAGCAAGTCAACTCTTTACCATAGACCGGTTAGATCAGCTCTGGCTTGAATTTATTGTTCCAAATTCTGAAATTGTGGGCTTAGCCCCGAATCAAAAGATCGAATTTAAATCTTTGCAAACTGAAAAGGTCTATAGGGCGGTTATTCAAACCTTAAATACTGAAGCGGATATTCAAACAGGTCGTCTTCAGGTGCGAGCAAAAGTTGAATCGAATGCAACCGAATTACGTCCAAACTTGATGGTAAACGTACAGTTGCAACAACGCAGTGAAAGTACCGCATTACGGGTGCTTAAGTCCGCAGTTCAGAATGTCGATGGAAAAGATGTGGTTTTTGTCGCCACTCAGCATGGACAAAAAGTTGAATTCACTCCGCAACCGGTGAAATTAGGTCAATCGTCTGGGGATAGCCAGTGGATTGAAGTGGTAAATGGGCTTAATCAGGGACAAAAATATGCCGCTCAAGGCAGTTTCTTACTGAAATCTGAGATGGAAAAAGGAGAGGCTTCACATGAGCACTAAAAGCCCTCACATTCCAGACCACGAATCGGTAAAACCTGAAGGGCTGTTTGATCGGCTGATCCAGTTTTCTATTCATAACGCCATTTGGATTATGCTGTTTATTGCAGCCTGGATTGCTATTGGTATTTATAGTTATCAAAAGTTACCGATTGATGCTGTACCGGATATTACCAATACTCAGGTGCAGATTAACACTTCAGCCAATGGCTTTACGGCTTTGGAAATGGAACAGCGGATTACCTATCCAATTGAGAATGCCATGTCAGGCATGCCGAAAATGGAACAAACCCGTTCGATTTCACGCTACGGCTTATCGCAAGTGACCATCATTTTTGAAGATGGCACGGATATTTACTGGGCCAGACAGCTTATCAACCAGCGCTTGCAAGAAGCAATGGGAGAAATGCCTGAAGATGTGCAACCTAACATGTCGCCTATTTCGACAGGTTTAGGTGAAATCTATCAATGGGTGATTAAAGCCGAACCAAATGCTAAAAAGCCGGATGGAACCGCTTATTCGGCGATGGATTTACGTGAAATTCAGGATTGGATTGTAAGACCGCAATTACAGCGCGTAAAAGGCGTTGCTGAGATCAACAGTATCGGTGGCTTTAATAAAACCTATGTGGTTGCCCCTGATCTGAACCGATTGCAACAATTGCAAATTCCTTTGTCTGATTTACAAACTGCCTTAACAGAGAATAATGAAAACCGTGGTGCTGGCTATATTGAGAAAAATGGACAACAGCTAACGGTTCGTGTTCCCGGCACTTTAAACACGATTGAAGATATCCAGAACATCAGTATTGCCAATAAAAACGGCTATCCGATTCGGGTGGCAGATGTCGCCAATGTCTCAATTGGTCATGACTTAAGAACAGGGGCTGCAACCTATAATGGTGAAGAAACTGTATTGGGTATTGCCATGATGATGATGGGAGAAAATAGCCGTACCGTTGCTCAAGCCATTGATGAAAAGGTGCAATCGATCCAGCAATCGCTACCTAAAGGTGTGGTGATTGAGACTGTGTATGACCGTACGCATTTGGTTGATCGGGCGATCAAAACCGTTCAGAAAAATTTGATTGAGGGTGCAATCCTCGTCATTGTTATTTTATTTCTCTTTCTAGGTAATTTCCGTGCTGCGCTGATCACGGCTTGCGTTATTCCACTGTCAATGCTGTTTACCTTGACGGGAATGGCAGAGCAGAAGATTAGTGCAAATCTGATGAGTTTAGGGGCACTGGACTTCGGTATTATTATTGATGGTGCAGTGGTTATTGTAGAAAACTGTATCCGTCGGCTAGCAGAAGCTCAGAAGCTGAAAGGTGGTTTACTTAGCCGTTCTGAAAGATTTAAAGAAGTCTTCTTGGCTGCAAAACAGGCGCGTCGTCCTCTCATCTTTGGACAGTTAATTATTTTGGTGGTTTATCTACCTATCTTTACCCTGACGGGTGTAGAAGCCAAACTTTTCCATCCTATGGCAATGACTGTTGTACTGGCTTTAATTGGGGCCATGATTTTATCTGTCACTTTTGTGCCAGCCGCAGTTGCCCTATTTGTCACTGGAGAAGTCAAGGAAACCGAAAGTCGCTGGATGCATTGGCTTAAAACCAAATATGAACTGCTTTTAGATAAAGCCTATGAGCTTCGTTTATTTGTGACTATTGTGGCTGCCTGTATTTTAGTGCTTACGGGCGTGCTAGCCACTCAAACAGGTAGCGAGTTTGCACCTCAACTGGGTGAAGGTGATTTTGCTGTTCAGCAAATGCGTTCCCCAAGTACAGGGTTAGAACAGTCACTGAGAATGCAGGAAAATACTGAAAAGTTACTGTTGAAAGAATTTCCTGAAATTAAAGCGATCTTTGCCCGTACCGGTACAGCAGAAGTGGCCACAGATGTTATGCCACCCAACATTTCAGATGGCGTGGTACTGTTAAAACCTCATGATGAATGGCCTGATCCAAAACAAACGATTGATGAGCTTCGCCAAAGAATGATTACTTTCTTAGCGACATTGCCGGGAAATAACAGTGAGTTCTCGCAACCCATTGAACTACGCTTTAACGAGTTAATTTCAGGGGTGCGAAGTGATGTGGGTGTCAAATTATTTGGTGATGACATGGAGATTCTAAATCGCGAAGCGAATAAAATTTCTCAAAAAATTAACTCAATTTCAGGCGCGACAGCCGTTAATGTAGAACAGACCAGTGGCTTACCCTTGTTGAATGTAGAGGTGGATAAGTCCAGAGCTGCACAATATGGCTTGTCGGTAAGAGCAATTCAGGATCTGGTAGCTACAAGTGTCGGTGGCCAGAATGTTGGAACAATTTTACAGGGAGACAAGCGTTTTGATTTTGTCATCCGTCTAGATGAATCCCAGCGTAGTCCTGAACAGTTAGCGGTACTTCCTATTCAATTGCCGAATGGTGGTTTAGTCCAACTGCAAGATGTGGCACGCGTTGAAAATATCCTGGGTATTAATCAGGTCAGCCGTGAAAATGGTAAACGTCGAGTGGTTATTACTGCAAATGTAGAAGGACGTGATTTAGGCTCATTCGTAACAGAGCTTCAGAGCACGTTATCCAAACAGGAATTACCAAGCGGTTATTGGATAGATTATGGCGGTCAATTTCAAAATCTGATGTCTGCAAAAGCGCGTATGCAATTGGTGGTTCCGCTCGCATTGTTGACGATCTTTATTTTATTGATGGCTGTATTCCATAATATCAAAGAAAGCTTACTGGTCTTTAGTGGTGTACCGTTTGCCTTATGTGGAGGCTTAATCGCGTTGTGGTTGCGTGACATTCCATTATCGATGTCAGCAGGGGTTGGCTTCATTGCACTATCGGGGGTGGCTGTACTGAATGGTTTAGTCATGCTTACCTTTATCAAAGAGCTGCGACAACAATATGACCTTTATTATGCAACGTGGCAGGGTGCAATTTTGCGTTTAAGACCTGTGTTAATGACCGCTTGTGTTGCTTCCCTTGGGTTTGTTCCGATGGCTTTGGCAACCGGGACTGGGGCAGAAGTACAGAGACCTTTAGCGACTGTAGTAATTGGAGGAATTATCTCCTCTACCCTGCTTACATTGGTTTTATTGCCTGTACTGTACCGCTGGATGAATGAAAAGAAAGCTTCTTAATCCATTAGATTAAGCAATTTTTAGCAGAGATATTGGGTCTGTCTCAAGTATCTCTGCTAATCATGGATTGAATAAGGAAAATTTTATGTCAGAACATCATGATCATAGCCATGCGGTTGTTACTGAAGGAAATAGTAAGAAATTAATGTTTGCTTTGGGTTTAACGACTACTTTTTTAATAGTAGAAGTTGTCGCTGCTTTTATTACCCAAAGTTTAGCATTACTGTCTGATGCCGCTCACATGTTTACTGATGTAGCCGCATTAGCTATTGCTCTTGCTGCTATCAAAATTGGTAAAAAAGCCGCAGATGATAAAAGAACTTTTGGCTATCAGCGATTCGAAATTTTAGCGGCTCTGTTTAATGCAGTGATGCTTTTTGTGGTGGCGATATATATTGTCTATGAAGCTTACCAACGTTTTACGAATCCTGCTGAAATTCAAAGTATTGGAATGATGATTGTCGCAGTCATTGGTTTGGTCATAAATTTGATTTCAATGAAAATCCTTTCTGCGAGTGCTGAAGGAAGTCTAAATGTGAAAGGCGCATATTTAGAAGTTCTTAGTGATGCACTGGGATCGATAGGCGTGATTATCGGAGGAGTGGTCATTTATTTTACCCAGTGGATGTGGGTAGATACCTTAATCGCTGTGTTAATTGGCTTCTGGGTCTTACCTCGAACTTGGGTTTTATTAAAACAAAGTATCCATATTTTGCTTGAAGGGGTTCCTGATGAGATTGATATTGAGTCGTTAAGAAATGATTTATTGATGCTAGAGGGTGTTGAAGGGATTCATCAGTTGAAAGTCTGGGCTATATCTTCAAAAAACATTCATTTAACTGCTCATTTAGTTGCTCCTAATAGCGATCCAGATCAGCTCTATCAAAAGGCCTTAGACGTTCTAAAACATAATCATAGTATTACTGAAATTACGTTACAAATAGAAAGTACGGAATGTAATACATTGGAACAGCATAAACATTAAAGTGCTGCTCTTTCTACATAATGGACAGATGACTAGGCTGATAAACCTTACCATTTTCCTGTATTACACTTCTATTTATCACACGCACTTTAAACACCATCCTGAGACATTTTAAAATTACAAGAATGTAATTTATGAGTCCTCTGGGTGTTAATTCTTTAAAGTTAGAATATCTAACAAGTATTAAATGAGAGTAAATAAACATGCTATTCAAAAATAAATTTTGTACTAAATTACTGTTAATTAGTGCATTCTTTAGTATCGCAAGTTTTAGTTATGCAGATGGCGGATTGTTATTTCTTGAAAAAAATTTAAAAGCTTCTAAAGTTGAAAATTCTAAACAAAAACAAGTTAAAAATAATGAATCAAATGAATCAAATGAATCAAATGAATCAAATGAATCAAATGAATCAAATGAATCAAATGAATCAAATGAATCAAATGAATCAAATGAATCAA
>NZ_JAMXXM010000039.1:0-8145 GCF_024129715.1 Acinetobacter lwoffii | reverse complement strand
ACGAGGCATAGCGAATAGTAAAATTGGGTTTGGCGATTTGATTTTACTACTTCGCTATTTTTTTAAACTAAAAGTGTCAACACACCCTAGACATCCATCACATCTCTTGAGAAAAAACGAAGAACATGCAGTGCTGAATTTAAACAGCAGATCGTTCAGGCTTGTAAAGCACCGGACGTTTCAATTGCTTCAGTCGCTTTGCAACATGGATTGAATACAAATCCCCTATCCAACTGGATTCGCTTAATTGATGGTAAGCTAGAGAAATGATCGCTCACCACTACCGAATAAACCTGCATTTATTGCTTTATCTTGCTCTGCACCATTAGATCCTACTCCTACTGACATGTTAACGGTTCAAATTACTTTACCCCACTCAAAATCAGAAATTGGCTTGAAATGGCAAGTATCAGAAATATCTGCTTTAGGAGAATTACTCAAGGCACTTGCAACATGATCCGTATCGATGAAATCTGGCTGTCTACCCAACCTCTGGATATGCGAGCAGGTATGGATACTGTCATGGCTCAGGTGCTGAGAGCCTTTGGCTATATCAAACCGCATTGTGCTTACCTATTCTGTAATACAAACGTGACCATCGCATGAAAGTGCTGGTGCATTATGGACTGGGCATCTGGCTGTGTGCCCGGCGGCTGGAACAGGGAAAATTCCACTGCGCTAAAGTTCACCAGGGTGAAACCGTGGCCCTCAGCCCGGAGCACTTACAAGCACTGATCCAAGGTTTAGCTTGGCAAAGAATCGGTCTGCAGCAAGTGGTAACAATGCTCTAAACCAAGCTCGGCCATTCTGCTATTCTCCAAACATTCTATTTCCTCTGCGTCATGACCTCAAGCATACTGCGGCCATGAATACGCTGCCTGATTTAAGCCAACTGACCCATGAACAACTGCTGGAATTTACCCGGCAATTGGCGATGCAGCATCAGTCTTTAGCATAATCAAATCAGCAATTAGATGCCAGAGTTCAACATCTTGAAGTCACCAATCAGCAATTAGATTCTAAAGTTAAATCTCTCTCTATTCTCAATCAAAAATACGAGCATGAACTTGCGCAGTTTAAACGGCATAAGTTCGCCCAGAAGAATGAACACTTAACGGCCAAACAAATCCATCTTTGGGACGAAGCGGTCGAAGAAGATATCGCAGCTGATGAATTAGTATAAAAATAAAGTTAGTAAATAAATTATATAAATCAAATACTTTTTTATTAAATATAAAATTTATTTGATTTAATTTTGTTAATTTTGGGACTGTGTTATTCTACTATTGTGACGCTAAAAATAACTTACCTGTGCAGAAAAAAATGATGACACCATTGCTCATTGATGCATTAACAATTTCTGAAGGCAGGTTTGAAAAACCATGCCCAGTTTTAGTTTTGAAAATGATGTTACTCAATGAGGAAATGAGCCGGGAGTTTTCAGAAAAAATTAAAAATCAAGCATTACTACTGCTCGCGATATATCGTAAGTTACTGCTTGCTGTCGATAGGGACTTATGTAAGGTAAAAACTCTAAAGGATAGTGTGAAAAGAAGACACTGGGCTAAAGTGGATAAAGCACAGGACAAGATGGTGGTTGCAGGCCAACTTCGACTAAAGAGTTTAGATCCAGAAGAAATGATTTTATTTTTAAATACACAGCATTTTTTGAAAAAGCTGCCGATTTCCTTTGTTCAAGAATTGGTTAATTGGGCATCACCGGTGGTGAGTGGTAATTTTTTAATCGAAAATGTTTTAGCTGGTTATATCGCCCAGAAGCTTTTGCCATTAGAAAGAATTAAAGTGAAAGAGCTGGGTAAGTCTGTGCAACCATATTTTCATTTAGCTAACTTTTCTGTATTTTTACCTCGACTGGAGGAACTTTATCAAAAATATCAGCAGCAAATTGTTCGTGTGGCACCAATGGCAGAAGTTGCTTTGGCTTTAACAGACTTGAAGAAGGCAAGAGTCTATCGTATTCGGAGTAGTTCATGAAAAGTTATTTCAAGAAGCTCCTAGAATGTATTAATCAGAATGAAAATATAGAAGAAAAAGAACTGATCCAAGCATTATTTTTGTTGCGTGCACACTATAGCTTAGCTGGCATTGTTGTCATTTGTCAGCGAATCTTCACATTGATTGGGGATGATGAATTACCAGAATTTCGTGATGAGCTTAATACGTTAAAGATCATTAGTAGATTGCAGGATTCTGAGGAATATGCACATTTTTTCTCAGAAACAATAGATAGAAACACACATACACCCACGCCATTACGTCCATACACTGGAGACAGTGGAATTTGTGATTTGCTATTGATTCAAGCAGGACGAAGTCGAAATAATGAGAGTTTTGATACAGTAATTATTTGGTTTTTAGAGCAAATATTTCACTTTCAAAAAAAAGTACATACCCTAGGGCTTTATAGTAGTTATTTAAAGGGTGATGGAAGCATAAAGCTGAAAGCTCAAAAAGGATCTCGTGTGTATAACGCCTTTTTAGCAATCAGGCTGTTGGGTGATCAAGGTAATGAGTATATTTTAGAACAAGTCAAAGAATTACTTATTCAAAATTCACCGAAACAACTGATTCATTTGATGTCTGCTGGTTCTGAAGATAAACGATTAAATGATGTTTTTTATATATTAAAGCTGTTTTTATCCCAAATTTGGCAAAATGATCCACTAAAAAATAAGAAGAAACGTCGAGAATTTTTACACCGTATAGGGTTAAAGCATAGAAAACTGATCTTGCAACGATACGGCTCATTAAGTATTGCTATTCAACCTTTAGAGGATGTAGATGAAATTCATCGTGGTCTAGTATCTGAAGTATTTGAGGATAATGAGATTGAAGAAGATGAAACACCATTGGAGCCATTGTTTACATTTTTTTTGGCAGAACAATCCGATTTAATTCGAGGTTTTTATGCCTCTAAATCTACTTCTCAACATATTGAAGCTGCAAATGTTGGTTTAGTTTGGACCAAATCGCGATTGTCCTTAATTTCAATTCAAGAAATATTTAGGCTCTGTCAACCATCTCATACTGATACCAGCTTAATTTTACGCGCAAAATTAGCTTTAATATTAAGTTTACTCACAGGACGTTCGGTGAGTGAATTAACAGCGCCTCGTTTTAGTCAAAATGCAGATCAGAATAATATTGCTATTCAGTATGATCATACTTTATCTGCGTATGTATTAAGTGTGTTTGCAGGGACACCGACACTCAAAAAAAAACCAGAAGATTCTAAATTTCATGTGCCATGGACCAATGAATTACATTTGGTTTTACCGATTGAACTCAATGATTTAGTGAGTCAAGTCAAAAATCTTGGGATTACAAGACATCATATGGCAGTTGAACGTGACGTGAGTGAACTGATTAACCGTGTACCTAAAGAGCTAGAAATCAGCCTCAAAAGCATTCGAGATATTCTTCCACGGTTGTTATATGATCATAGCCAAGGTGATTTAGCTGTCGTTAAAGCAGTGACTAATGCATCAGGTCGAAATTATGATAACTTGATTCATTATGCCTCTTTTGAACAGAGGCAACTTGAGCAACTCTGGGCTGCTTGTTTAAGAACGATAAAAATTAATATTCCTGAATATATATACTCTTCCAATAAGCGTGTGGGTAGCCCAATTGGAATAAAGATTGTTGAAATACAAAATGAAATTACACGAATAAAAAAGAGAATAAATCAGGCTTCTGAACATAAAAATTGGCAGGTGCTCTTTGATAGCTTGACGTTGTATACAGCATTATGGATGAATCTTGCAACTGCAGGACGAGGAATTAAGCAGCCCTTTCCAAAGTGGATCAGTCAGCAAGGCTGGGCATTGATTCAAGATAAACATCATCAAGATGAATCAACCGATCGTTATGTGCCATTGACGCAAGCGTTGATCAAACAGATTCAAGGTTTACGTGGTTTGATGGGAATGCTAGGGGAGCAAATTGAACCACGTGTTGATTTATCATCTTATGCTGTGCAACTTTGTGCTCCTCATCAGATTGAAGGTTTAGTTAGAAATTGGGCACGGAAGTTGGTTCGCTCTGATTATAATCAGTTACCTGGACGGTTCAAGGACGCTGGACTTGGGCACTGGATACGGGGTCGTCATCCATGGGATATGTTATCTGTATTTCCTGTATCAGCTTTTCAACAACAGTGGCTTGATGTACAAGAAAACTTGCAAAAACAATTAGGTTTCGAATGTCTTGAAGGTTTTGATTTTTTTAAAATCAAGCATATTCCAACATTTGTTTTAACCCAAGAGACTAAAACAGCTCAAGTAGAGACGAAGCTGAGAATACAATATTCAGAGAATGATGTAAAAGAATGGCTGAAAAACTCAGAGTATGAGTCCTATTGTCCGTTGATTTTTGAGGAAAATCCTGAGCCACAAGTAGCTTTAGAGCTTGGACATGTATTAGCTTCCCATTTAGCTAAAAATACAAACATTGATTTGCCAGAAGCCATAAAGGCATATTGTGCTTATATTCGCGATAAAACTAAAATTCCTTTATTCGTTCAACTTCCTCAAAAAGCTAATCGTACGTGGCTGACATCTGAAAATAGTTTTAGTACATGGAGTTATACTGAACAAAACTTACTTGATCTTATTCAGAAGGATTTAGAACATTTACCTGAACATCAAAATTGTGATATTGAAATAGGACGTTTGCTGGTTGTACTCTCCATGTATTCACAACTGTGCAGAGTGAGCCATTTACAAGCGATGTTGGAGTTTATTGCTTCTGATCAATATATAGTCGCTATGGGGAATAGTCGGCTCGTTGAGCTAACAGTGAATAATGATAGATCTGTGACGAAGATACGCCGTACAGTACTGTTAAGTCCTTATGTCTCGACTTTAATATTAGTAGACCGACAGTATCTACAGCCCCGATTAAAAGAGATTTTAGCACAGTCAAGAAATCAACAAAGAACGGCTTGGCAAAAGTGTTTTAATACATATTTAAAACAAATAGGGCTTAAGTCAACTCTATCGTTAGCTCAATGGTTGAAAGCTTTACAGCAAAAGGTGATGTTAAATAGCACTCCGTTGATTGCAGGTTATATATCAGGCCAAGTCCTGACTGAAGATCTTTCAATAAATGAATTATTACGATTATCCGAATATGAAAAATTAACCACAGGTTTAGATAGCACTGAGCCAGAAAGTGAAATAGAAATAGGCGATGAGCAACTACATTTGTCTGATATTTTAGCGATGATTCAGCAACTAAAAGGTGAGTCTAGATCAAGCATTTGGCTTAAACAGCTTGCTAGTAATAAAACGAATCACTACTCAGTCAATTTATTAACATGCTTTGTGCAATGGTTGATTTTACGCTGTGATGCAGAAGAGTTAAGTCTACAGAATCGAAATATGATTCATCTACATTTGGCCATCGTCAGTGCAGGTATATTGGGGTTTTCAGAAGATTTAACAAAAGATAGCCAGATTGATGAAGATGTATTTCAAAAATGGATGGAGTTGACGCAAGAGCATTTTCCACACCGCAAGCATCTCGCTGCGTGGAATCGCTTTAGAGAATTTTTAATTCAATTAAATGATGATCGTATAAAGTTACACAAGCGTACAGCGCATCAAGCAAGTGCTAAGGTTTTTTCAAAAAATGAAGTGCGGCAGATCGTTCAAATATTACAATCTGTAGAATCTGGGGTGAATGATGCTGCTTTACGTCTAGAGATTCAGCGTCATTTTCGTTTATCTGCAGCGATGGGTGTACGCCGTTCAGAGACACTTCATTTACGGCCCTTAGATATTGATGAGGATATGCTCCGAATTCGTCCTTATGGTGAGCATCAGTTAAAAACACTTGGATCAGAACGTGTTGTTCCGATGAATTTATTAAGTCAGACGATTCAAAATGGATTAAATGATATTTATAAGAATAAAAAATATTCGATATTAATGTCTGATGAGAATAGTGAGCATAGGCCTTTTTTTGCTCAAATATCTCAAATATTAAAGAAAGTCACTGGAGATGTTGATCTCAGCTTACATCATTTAAGACATACGTTTGCAAGTACATATACTTTAAAGTGTTTGCAAACAGTGGTGGATTTTAAAGCGCTCACGATAGAATTGCCATGGCTACAAACTTGGATGCCATCGAATGAGCAATTTAATACGCTAGTAGGCAATGAAGGACAGGTCGGTCAAGGGATTAAGGCGATTGGTCGAGTACTTGGACATTTACATGAATCGACAACATTAAAGCATTATATTCATATCTTATTTCTAGCTACTTATGCCTATAGCATGCAACAACAGCAACCCAATTTACATACTGCATTTTTTAAGCGAGTCATGAGTCGGAGTAATTTATTCAGGCATTTCCAAGCGATTAACCAACAGAATAGTAATCTAAAATATGAGTTGAGAGATACCATCGAAAAATATGTACTCAAAAAAAGACAAACTCAGAGGTGGGTAATCTATGCTCAAAAAAGAGGAAATTCGACGGGTAAAGTAATTAAACACGAACTATTTCAAAATATTGAAGATATTGAGCGGTATCTTATTTCTGGGCAGGGGCAGCCACAATTAGATATTGAGTCCTGGAAGAGAGCTTTAATTACGATGTCAAACATTCCTTCAGGTAAACGTGGTTCAAATATAGGAAGACATCCATTATTGACACAAGGAAAGTTAGCACGTTTGCCTGAATTACTAAGTGCTGTAGATTTTAATTCCGCACAAAAAATTTTAGAGCGATTTGATTATTTAGAACGAAACCAATCAGACACTTATAATTGGTTAATAAAAAAATGGTTGTATGAGAGTAATGTAACAAAAGTATTGATGCATTTTACGGCAGAAGATAAACCTATGCTTTCACTTCTTATAGAACATCAGTTTTTTCCGGTAGTGATGAAACATAATAAATATGATTATTTTAGAATAATGTCTCAACAAGCGTCATTAAGCGCCGTGCGATGGGTACTTGCGTGGTTGAGTGTACGATATTTAGCGATTGGAGATCATATCTGAATCTAAGTATATATGACTTATGCACGCTTTGTTACACAAAGGTTTGAAAGACAGCGCTACCTTAATTGAGCTAATTTCAAATGACAATTTGGATGTAAGTGCAGCCAAATTCTGTGAATTTGTTCGAGATAGCTACGTGTGCATGAATATCATTTACCTGACTAGAAAAATTTCTTGCTGCTCATTTATAGCTTAATAATAGAGACTTAAGTATTTTTTATGGATCAACAGAACCGAAAAACATCGCATTATCCATTGCGTTTTGTCTGCTGCTGGAAGCTATGTAACATGATTCCTTAGGTGAAATAGCCTAAGCTTAATAAGTGATTAAAAGGCCTGAAAATCCGCGAATTTGATTTTTTTCTTAGCTTTCAATTTGATCCATACGTTATTTATTTATTTATATTGTTCATTTACAAATCAATAAAATATTCTAATTTGGTTTGATCAAAGAAAAAGATACCCATTTGATAATTAGGTTACAGCAAAATCTGTAATCGGGCGTGGAAACCTGAAAATTACTACAGAAGTATTAAAACCGCTTTAACAGTTTTTTGTGCCTATTATGCTTAGTTTGCTATTATTAAATATTATTCAGCATAAAGTCATGTTGCAGAAGAAATGTCACCTTCAATGCAGCGTGACAATTTTGAAGTAGCACTAACTGATTTTGAAAAACATCCAATCATCAAATGTTTATTTAAAGCGGATAACGTCACGCGACACATAAGTTGTCATTTGCGACGCATAAAATGTCATTGAACGACACATAAGTTGTCATTGAAAGAAACCGCGATTATTGGTGGTTTTTTTATCAAGTCTCATATTAATTTTCTAAAATTAAAACTTTATGGTTAAATTAGATTGCATAAAACCGTGGAACATTGGTTGGTAAATAAGCGTGGAACATGAATAATCAATAAAAAGCCGTTCTAGTGCCCTATACTCCAGAACGGCTTAATTTAATATACTGATATATAATAAGAAATATCATACTGTTATTCACCAATTAAAATGTCTATGCGATAAACCATTTAAAATGTCCTGTTTTTAACCACAAGAGTCAAGCACAGGATTTAACTTTCTTTGTTCAATAACAGCTTTCTGA
>NZ_JAMXXM010000038.1:0-8203 GCF_024129715.1 Acinetobacter lwoffii | reverse complement strand
AATTCTTTAATAGATAATTTTAAGTTTTTTCTAAAATTAACATAATACACCTTATACGAAATGCGGTATAATTCTCTTGAAAATTCAAAGCTGTAGTTTCTTTTTTGCCCAACCTCCCCAAGGTGGGCTTTTTTTTATGATTTTTCACGTTCCACGCTTATTATTTAATCAAAGTTTCACGACTTTATTCATATGAGTTAAACAATCGTGGTTAATCATAGGGTCTAAAAAAACGGCTCCAAAAGCCTCTTTTTTCGGATTCTGGTTGTTCAGGGGTAGCAATCTGTTTAGGTGAACCGTACTGGGTTTATTGGAGACAAGTTTTAAATCTAATTTATGTAACTATAGAGTATACTCTAAAGTTACATTATTTCTCTTACAGGTAAGACTGTAGACTTGCACTTGGAGCTTTCAACTTCACTAAATAGCCCGATAAGCCTAGGTCGAGAAAGTCTTTACAAAGCTCTTTCCGGTGAGGGTTAAACTTAGTTTCGATACTGTTATCAAAGTTGTAAAAGCACTTAGTTTACGGCAAGCAATTTAACATTGGATGTAATTATAAATATTATCTAAATAAGCTGCAATTTCATCCACTGTGGCTCTCGCAGTCCTTGAAACACCCACCAGTGTCGCTGAACCAGGTCCGGTCCACTCACCATATCCTACTAACCATAGGTTGGATTGTTTGACTGCTCGTGTTCCTTCAACAAGTATCGTATTATTTTCCTCTACTATTCCAAGTGGCTTTAAATGGCTTAAAGTTGCTTTAAATCCAGTACACCAAATCACTGCATTAACCTGTTGAAAAGATCCATCTTCCCAAATCACGCCATTTTCTGTAAAAGCCGAAAATGGGCGCTCACTATGTAAAACTCCTCGTGCACATGCATCTTTGACTGAATCAATCATGACAATATCACCCAGACCGCCAACAGGCTGATCTATTGTACGGCCTTCTAATTGTGCCTTTAAACGCTCTGTCGCACGTAAAAACAGTACACGGCCATCAACATCATCTGCTAAAAATTGAGGAGGTGTTGGCGTGATCCAAAGAGTGTCTGCCACTTGGGAAACTTCAGCCAAAATTTGTGCTCCAGAATTTCCACCACCGACTATCATTACGTGCTTATCTTTAAAAAGTTCTGCATTTTGATAATGGGCGGAGTGTAATTGCAGACCTTTGAAATTTTCTTGGCCAGGGTAAGATGGGATATAAGGATGACTCCAGGTGCCCGTTGCACTGATTACAGCCTTGGCTCTCCATATCTGTTCACCTGCATGCACACTCAATACTTCTCTTTCGCTTTTGACGTGATCAACATATACAGGACGAATAATCGGAAATTGATAACGCTGCTCATATTGCTGCAAGTATTCAATAACTTCTTTCTTGGTCGGATACGTTTGTTCTGTATTCGGCATAACCCAACCAGGTAAGGAACTCCAGCTATTCGGTGAAAACAGACGCAAAGAATTCCAAGCATGTAACCAGGCTCCACCTGCTTGATTTTGATCATCTAAAATAATAAATGGTATTTTTTTTCGCCTTAAAAAATAAGCTGTAGATAAAGCTGCCTGTCCACCACCGATAATGATGACATCAGTTTCCGTCTGTTTCTGATTCAAAGCCTTTTCCCCTTTTATTTTTTCTTTAATATAAAAACCCAATCCTGAAGACTGGGCTTTTACAATATTCACTATATTTTTATGACAACATCAAAATCAACTTAAACTATCAAGATATTTTTCAGCATCTAATGCAGCCATACAACCAGAGCCTGCTGAAGTAATCGCTTGGCGATAAACTGAATCAGCCACATCACCGGCAGCGAATACACCTGGCACTGAAGTAGCAGTGGCATTCCCCGCTGTTCCGCTTTGGATCTGAATATAGCCATCACGTAACTCAAGTTGCGCTGAAAACATCTCAGTATTTGGTTTGTGACCAATTGCCACGAATAAACCCTGTACCTCAATATCTTGCTTTGATCCATCTACAGTGGATTTTAAACGCACTCCAGTTACTCCGGTGTTATCGCCTAACACTTCATCCACTTGATTGTTCCAAAGAATGCTAATTTTGCCTTCTTTCTGTTTTGCAAAAAGATGGTCTTGTAGAATTTTTTCAGAACGCAATGAAGCTCGGCGATGCACTAAAGTCACGTGAGCTGTAATATTAGACAGGTAAAGCGCCTCTTCAACCGCAGTGTTACCACCGCCTACAACCATCACCTTCTGGTTCTTATAGAAGAAACCGTCACAAGTTGCACAGGCACTTACACCTTGCCCCATGAATTTAGCTTCAGAGTCAAGACCTAAGTATTGTGCCGTTGCACCTGTGGCAATAATCAGGGCATCACAGGTGAATTCTTCCATATCGCCTTTCAGCACGAATGGACGAACGCTTAAATCCACTTCACTGATATGGTCATAGACGATTTCGGTGCCAAAACGTTCCGTATGCGCTTGCATACGTTCCATGAGTGCGGGGCCTGTTAAACCTTCTGGATCACCCGGCCAGTTATCGACTTCAGTGGTCGTGGTTAATTGACCACCGAGTTGTAAGCCTGCAACTAAAGTGGGTTTAAGATTAGCCCGTGCTGCATATACCGCAGCGCTGTAACCCGCAGGACCTGAGCCAAGAATGATTAATTTAGAATGTCTCTTTTGCATTTAAGATCACCTAGCAGTTTACAAACTGCGCTGATTGACACGTTTAGATAATTCTTCAGCTGATTCCTTACGTTCTGAATAACGATCTGTCAGGTATTTGCTTTGTCCACGAGTCAGTAGGGTGAACTTAAATAACTCTTCCATCACATCCACAATCCGGTCATAGAAAGCCGAAGGTTTCATTCGCCCATCTTCTTCAAACTCCAAAAAAGCTTTTGGAACTGAAGACTGATTTGGAATGGTGATCATCCGCATCCACCGCCCCAAAATACGCATCTGGTTCAGGCTGTTAAATGACTGTGATCCGCCACTGACTTGCATCAAGGCAAGAGTTTTACCTTGGGTTGCACGGATTGCCCCTCCTGCCAGTGGAATCCAGTCGATTTGAGATTTAAAGATTGAACTCATAGAACCATGGCGTTCAGGTGAACACCAGACCATGCCTTCTGACCATGCTAAAAGCTCATGCAGTTCTTTTACTTTTGGATGCTCAGTATCCGCATCTTCTGGTAAAGGAAGCCCTTTAGGATGAAAGATTTTTATTTCCGCCCCAAAATGCTCAAGGATTCGACCGGCTTCAAGAACTGCAAGGCGACTGTAAGAACGTTCTCGATTAGAGCCATACAGCAGCAAAATTCGCGGAGGATGAGCAAGTTCTTTGGCTTGAACTTTTTCAAAGGTGGGTTGCTCAAGAAGATTTAGATCTACATTTGGGAGATTCATAGAGTTAGGCCTCTTTAAAAACTTTCTTTCTCAGCCAGAGTGAAACACTCACCAAGGCAATCAACACAGGAACTTCGACCAGTGGGCCAATAATCGTGGTAAAAGCAACAGGCGAAGCGATACCAAAAGTTGCAATCGCTACTGCAAGTGATAATTCAAAATTATTCCCCGCTGCGGTAAATGCAATTGCTGTGGTCTTAGGATAGTCATTGCCCATCCATTTACTCATAAAGAAGCTGATGAAGAACATTAAAACGAAGTAAATGGTTAAAGGAATCGCGATGCGTAAAACTTCAAGCGGAAGACTCACGACATCACCGCCTTTTAGGCTAAACATGGCCAGAATGGTGAACAGCAAAGCCATTAAACTCAGCGGACTGATTTTCGGAATGAACTTGGTTTCATACCATTCCACGCCTTTCTGTTTCACCAAAATCCATCGCGTTAAGAAACCTAATAAGAACGGAATACCAAGATAAACCAGAACAGCATGGGTGATGGTCCAGAAATCGACATTAATGACCTGCGAAGCGACACCAAAATAGGGTGGAAGGAAGGTCAGGAATAACCAGGCATAGGTACTGAAAAATAGAATCTGGAAGATGCTGTTAAAGGCAACTAATGCTGCAACATATTGATTATCACCACAGGCCAAGCCATTCCACACCAGAACCATGGCAATACATCGAGCAAGACCAATCAGGATGACACCGGTCATATATTCTGGATAACTATGTAAAAATATGATTGCCAGGGCAAACATGAGTACTGGCGCGATCAGCCAGTTTTGTACTAAGGATAAAGTAAGGGTTTTCTTATCCTTAAACACTTGTGGCAAAGTCGCATAGTTCACTTTTGCCAGTGGTGGATACATCATTAGAATAAGACCAATCGCGATTGGAATATTCACTGAATCAATGCTTAATTTATCGAGTGCGACAGAAGCCTGAGGAAAGAAGTTTCCGATGGCAATGCCTAAGGCCATGGCAATAAAAATCCATAGCGTCAGGTTGCGATCTAAAAAAGATAAGCGTTTTTCAGACATTTCACTTACTCAACGTTCGAAATTTGATTAATTGCTGCAATCAATTCTGAGCGAGATAGTTTATCTACATTAAGTTTAAATAAAGCATCTAAGCGACGATTGATATGTTCAACAGTGCTCATAAAGGCTTTTATTTTTTCTTCTTTATTCACGTCTAAGTGTGAAGGATCAGCCAAGCCCCAATGTGCCTTGATTGCTCCACCCAAATAAAGTGGACATGCTTCTTGAGCAGCAGAATCACACACTGTGATCACAACATCAGGTTGATATTGTTCACAATCATTAATCGTTTTACTCCATAAACCTTCGGTAGATAATCCTAAGTTTTCAAGGGTTTCTAAAGTTAGCGGGTGAACTTGACCTGAAGGCTTACTCCCAGCACTATAGGCTTTCCAACCTTCTGGTGCTCGGCTATTAAACAAAACTTCAGACAAAATGCTACGGCAGCTATTTCCAGTACATAAAAATAAAAATTTCATTGAATTACTCACAATAACTATTTATAGAAAGGGGGTGTTGATCATCCAGCTTTGATTGAGATTGAACCGTCTTCAAAATATCTAAAATTTCATAACACCAGTTGGCCAATTTTGGATTGATACTGTAGTAAACCCATTGGCCTTGTCTGCGATCTTGAAGTAGCCCTGAAGCACGTAAAAGGGCTAAATGTCTTGAAATTTTAGGTTGACTGAGTTGTAGTTTTTCAGTCAAATCACATACACATAGTTCTTTATTTTCAACAATTAATGTCACTATATTGAGACGTGTTTCATCTGATAAGCATTTAAAAAAATTAACTTGATCCATATAAGTCTCCTTCACATTCTTTCCATTTAAGAGATGAGAAAGTGCTATTTAATTCTTTGGCCATTTTCATCAATAATTTTTTCACCATCTTCTTTGCTAAATGCGCCTTTCTGAGGAAACGGGAGAATATCCAAAACAACTTCAGAAGGACGACACAAACGTGTACCTAAATCCGTAACAACGAATGGGCGGTTAATCAAAATAGGATGTTGAAGCATAAAATTTAAAAGCTGTTCATCAGACCAATCTTCCCGAATAATTTCTAAATCAGAATATGGAGGTACATTTTTACGAATTGCTTCTCTAACACTTAAACCAGCACTACGAATAAGTTCAATTAATTCTGCTTTCGAAGGTGGAGTAATTAGATATTCAATAACGATTGGTTCAATTCCTGCATTTTGAATTAAAGCTAAGGTATTCCTTGATGTACCACACTCAGGATTGTGATAAATCTTTATGGTCGAGAACATTTTGACTGACTCTGCTATTAGAAACTCAGATATATTTATATACGTATTTCCACATATATGCAAATACGTATATTGATTTTATTTAAATTACTTAATGTCAATAAATGTATATATATTCTTGCAAATTCTTATGAGTGAGAAAAAACTCGTTATTTAAATATGTAAATTTAGAGTAAACCCTAAAGTTACAATCTGAAAGTTCATGAAATTATGTATCATTTAAATGATTTTTAATCATAAATAACATGTAACTTTAGTATTAAAGATTTATAATTTACGAAATTGTTCATTTTTATCCAATTGGGGCGTGAAAAATTGAAAGGCCAAAAAGTAGGGTATATCCGGGTAAGTTCTGTCGAGCAAAACACTGGACGTCAACTTGAGGGAATTGAAGTCGACCGGATTTTTGTTGACCGTGCTTCAGGTAAAAATACTGACCGACCTAAATTTCAGGAAATGTTGAACTATGTCCGGGAAGGGGACAGGGTGATTGTACATTCCATGGATCGTTTTGCGCGAAGCCTGAAAGATTTGGTCACTGAAGTAGATAAACTGGTCAAACGAGGGATTGCCATCCAGTTTGTAAAAGAAAATATTACTTTTACGGCCGAATCCACCCCGATGGATAATTTGATGCTGCAATTGATGGGTGCTTTTGCACAGTTCGAACGTGAGATCATTTTAGAGCGGCAAAAGGAAGGAATAAAACTCGCCTCTGCTCAGGGGAAGTACAAAGGTCGGGTGCATAAACTAAAGCCTGACCAAGCTGAAGCTTTACGACAAGCATGGAGGGAAGGGAAGTATCCATCAAAAATGGCATTAGGAAAAGCTTTTGGGATTAGTCGTCAGGCGGTATACCGATATTTACAAGTTAGTGAATAGCTTATTGGGATTGGCAACTAAATTTAGTTTAACTTATAAAAATCATGAAACATTGTTCGAATTTTAAGCGTGGAACATAAATAATCAATAAAAAGCCGCTCTGGTACCCTATGCCCCACAACGGCTTGATCTAATATACTGAAATTTAATGATAAATATCAAGTATTTCGTATAAGGTGTATTATGTTAATTTTAGGAAAACTACACTTAGTCAAATTAAGTGCCATGATTAATTTTAATTATACTTTGAAATGATATAACATTACATTTATTTTTAAATTATTACTCATCATGACTCGTACGTTTGATCGGTTACAAGCAATAGATGCTTTAAGAGGTTTAGTAATTCTAATTATGATGTTAGATCATGTTAGAGAAACATTTTACTTACATCATCAAGTCACAGATCCAATGCTTATACCTGATACTGAAGGATTCCTTTTTTTTAGCAGAACTTTAGCTCATTTATGTGCACCTGTTTTTGTTGTTTTAACTGGACTGTCAGCGTATTTATATCAGAGTAAATATAATAGCTTAACAATGACAAGGGAATTTTTACTAAAACGAGGGCTATTCCTTATATTTCTTGAATTAGTGATCATTAATTTTGCTTGGACAGGTAGATTTCCACCAGATGTTATTTATTTACAAGTGATCTGGGCTATTGGACTAAGTATGGTTGCTTTATCATTGTTGATAAATATATCCAAAAAATGGCTTTGGTCAATCAGTTTAATTATCATCTTTGGACATAATTTATTAGAGCAAGTTTCTTTTTCAAATATTCCTATTCTTCAGAATTTTTGGTTTGTTTTATATGAGAGAGGTTGGATTGAGCTAGGTGAAATTCGTCTAAGAACCTCTTATCCAGTCTTACCGTGGATTGGTATTATCACACTAGGATATTGTATTGGCGGTTATATATTTGATGCTAGTAAAAACAATCATCGTCGCAATATAACTTTACTTACTACAGGTATATTGAGTATTGGTCTATTTTTTATTTTAAGACTAATAAATCTATATGGTGATCAGGAATGGACTGTTCAACAGAATTTTCTTGAAACAGGGATGAGTTTTTTCAACCTAACTAAATATCCACCATCATTGCTATTTACACTTTTTAATGTAGGAATTGGATTTATTCTTCTAGCATTGTTAAATAAAGTTGAAGATAAGAAATGGGTTAAACCCTTAATAGTATTTGGTTCAGTACCTATGTTTTTCTATATCGTACATTTATTTCTTCTTAAAGCATTATATGCAATTTCTGTAGGGATATGGGGAACAAATCAAGGTGCATATTTTGGAGTAAATACTGTAATAAGTTTATGGTTTATAACAATTATGCTAAGTATATTGCTTTATCCATTAATGCTTAAATTCTCAAATTTTAAGCATAAAAATAAGCAAATAAAATTGCTTAAATATTTATAAGTTAACTTATAAATTAATGTGGTTCCATTAATTAGACCACTCAAACCCATTTTATAAGTGATAAATCTGCTCAAAATGGGAGCTTAAAGCTCCCATTTTTGACTTCGTATAAGGTGTATTATGTTAATTTTAGAAAAAACTTAAAATTATCTATTAAAGAATC
>NZ_JAMXXM010000037.1:0-9483 GCF_024129715.1 Acinetobacter lwoffii | reverse complement strand
GTGAAAAAATTGTCTAATTTATTTCGGTCAATGTTTTAGTATATACATGATATTTAATAATAATTTGACATTATCATCTTTTTTACTTAATATCTAATTATCAAGTTAATCTGTTTAAGTGAAAGTGCTTCAAACTAAATCTTTCATCCAGTACAAGAAGCCACCTTTTTAGGTGGTTTTTTGTTTTTAAAAATTAAAACATGAATTAAAATCAAATGATTAGAATGAGGCTAATCGTCTAAAAATTCTTGAATATCTTGCGGTGTGACGACCTTCTTAGTAGGCAGTTTTTCAATAGCATCATGGATACACTTTATCGCTTCCTCTTGCATCATCGTCCCTGCATCCTTATCGGGATCTTTGAGATCTTCATCATTCATAAACTTTTCCATCCTTTAGGCTGTAGTGCTTGCTATGACCATGCTCTTTAACGTACTCGGCTTGTCTTTGCATGAACTCAAACTCACGCTGTTCTGCCCTTGAAATGCTGTCTTTGTCGGCTTGTGACGGCTCATTCGACCTACAGTTCAGAAAGCCAACACCGCAGAGGACGACAAGAAAAAAAGCTAAACTTCGTTTAGTTTGTTTAGTCATTTGGTTTATCCCTACCATCAGGTGCAGTTTTCCTAAAGCCTGTGAATTTCAGGAAACGATTTGCAAGGCTATCTTTGATTTTTTCTTCAATCACGCCACCGCTAAGCTTTGCACCTTCCGTATTTTTCTGTTTCAGGCTCTTGGTTACATGCCGTCTTTCGATTTCATATAGTGAAAGGATCTCATTTTCTTTTTTTACAATCTGCGACTCGTCCAAGCCTTCTCGATAGCTCTCGATTGCATCTTTCAGCTCGGCAAAGGAATGATATTTAAACTCAAATTTTGAAGCATTAAAGCCTGCCCTGCTTGCCAATTCTTTGATTTTAAAAGCATTGGTTATCGGTAGGGGAGCAGTTTTAGCTTTACCATCTTTCGCACGAACGGCTTTCGACTGCTTGATAGCCTTGCCATTAAAACGCCATTCGATTTCACTGACAATCTTACCTACATCACTCGCAGTACCGCTAAATGCTGGCATGTGCTTTACCAAGAAAATAGCATCACTGACACAGCCCGCAACTTCGGTTGGAGTCAACTTCACCATGCGTCCAATTTCAGCCTTAGTCGGTGAACTTGATTTTTTGGCATCAGCCGACAATTTCCTGTTTTCAATCTTCCGTTGATTTTCTATTTCAGATTTTTTCTGCGACTTCTTCGCCAAGATTGCTTGGTCTATCTTCAACTCAGCAATACGTTTCAGGTACTTGGCATAGTGTGGTGTGAGATGCCATGTCCAACGGACATTTTTCAGATTCCTTGCTGTTTCTCCGTTTTCGACTCGTTTCGCATCTAAAGCGGATTGCTTTTTCTTCTGCCGTTCTGTGTACTCAGATCTGCGTAAAACGAGCTTTTTAAGTTGGTCTTTGGTGTAGATGTAAAGTCGTTCATGCTCCCATTCAAGACAAGAAAAATCATCAGGATTTGGATTGGATTTGGTGGTGAAAGCCTTTTTGATAAAGTCTTTCTGCCATTGCACAGCAATTTTCTTTCTGTGTTCGGACTTGAACTTATCAGAATCGACGATTTCGAGATCATCAACCAATTTTTTATATACATCGGCTTGGGAACGGACACCGATAGGCAAAGTCACCAATAGATAAACCATGCACTTTTGCTTGGCAAGCAACGTCTGATTCAATTGCACAACCATGTGTCCTGCACATGGATGTTCAGGTGAAGTCGTGGCTCTGCCAAGTGCCACATTGTACTTCTTGATCAAAGAGGTCAAAGCACCTTCTGCCTTGTCTAAATCTATGAGCATTTTCTTATAGTAAGTAGCCTTGCCGATGGACACGCATTTGAGAATACCAATCATGGCAATTTCATCTGATGTAGCGTAAAAAATCATGCCCCCTTCCCTGCGCCTAAAATTCTGTAGTAGTAAAACTGTAACTGTAAAATCTGAAAAAGTGAACCTTCTGAATGAAATTAAAAGCCTTTAAACATAAAGCCTTGCGTAGCAAGGCTTTTAATAAAAAATAGCGAAGCTATTTTTTCAAACGGAGCTTTGCTCCGTTTCGGGGGCAACGAATTCTGTAACTAAGTCGTTCCTAAAATTAGCTACGAAGACGTTGCCCCCGACGATTTTTTCACCTAAAGTAGTCATCAGATGACGCAATTCTTTAAAAACAAGTTTTCTTCTTTTTGAAAGATGGATGCGCCCTAATCGTTTGACTTATCTCAAACAGGAGGGGCGACCAACCCTCCTGTTTCTCTTTGATCGGGAGGACTGACCATCCTCTTTCAATCACTTGTTAGCTTTCCTAGACAGTCAATAAATTTATTTATTGGTTGTGTACTACTAGGAAGGTAGTTTTACCCACGCTCGGCGAAGCGGACTGCCATGCCAAATGGCTCGGTCACGCTACGCAGGGGGCGGATGGAGAGCTTGCATATTTGCAAAAATACGCATCTCTGCGTCCTCTACCCGTTCCTTTTAGGAAATTTTATTTTGCACAGCCGTCTATATGACAAGTTGTGTGGTTTTTGGGCGACCATGAATGCCAAAATGAAGAGGAGTCGAAACAAGTCAGCGATTAGGACTTGTCTAGACGTTAGAACTCCTGTCTTGGGTAGGAATACCGCCCAAGATATGCCACTGAGGGGAGCATTACAGAGAAAAAAGTTGGTTGGTGAGATGTGCATCAATTGATTTTGGGGAACTGTAGCAAATGGCTGAAATAGAAATATTTCGAAGTTTGTGACACTTTCAGAAATGGAAGTGTCGTGTGAATAGCTCAACCGAACAAGCTTCTGGCTGATTCGGTTTGTTCGAATCAGTGTGAAGCAAGTGGGAAAAATTGTAGGAGTTTAATCCTGACCTTTAAAGAAACCGATGACATATTGCATTGGACACCTGTTAAGTGAGCTTGCGGAACGACGGCTTG
Source organism: Acinetobacter lwoffii (assembly GCF_024129715.1). Taxonomy (GTDB): domain Bacteria; phylum Pseudomonadota; class Gammaproteobacteria; order Pseudomonadales; family Moraxellaceae; genus Acinetobacter; species Acinetobacter lwoffii_U. The sequence goes on along the minus strand of NZ_JAMXXM010000037.1, from coordinate 6,502 downwards.
CGTGTGACACGTCTGTGAAAGGACAAGGCTTTAGAGGTTATAGGAAGGCTGATAGCAGTTAATGTAGTTTTGGAGATAAGTGGGGAAGATGGTGCAGGTTCATGCGATTGTAAGTATGAACAGCTTGATTTTTAAAGCAACTGTTTCGGTTCATAGCCGATTCAACCATTGGGAGATTAGCCAAGTAGTAGCAACTTCACAAATTGCACTAATCAGAGCGACAACGGGCTTTTGGAAGTAACTTTTCAAGAGTAAACGGTCAAGTATAAAACGATTGTTCTAAGTGACGAGAGTCAACCAATAATTGGTAAACATCGACTTGTTAAAGAGTTTTGAGGACGAAAGGCTAAGCAGAGTAACCGTAAGGTTTTAATGTGGTCACAAGTAAAGAAGAGAACGAAATTGATTTTGCTATGGGTGGTTTCTATAGCGATTCAGCAAAGTGGGTAAGGGTTTGGTCGCCCTTGCTGTAAGCGATGTTTGGATACAGAGTGGTATCTGTAGATCAGTTTCAGTTGAGAGAAGTCAAAAGTTTGATGCCTTAAGCATCACCCCGATACGTTAATCGGAACGGGAGTAAACCCGTTTAAAAAAGAATCTAAGGTGTCGCCACCGATAATGGCGAACGGTGTTTGTACCTTGCCCTTTTTGGCTAAACAACTCAGGAGCAATTCCCTAAATTTGCAAGCTTTCAAAACGGCTTTTGAAGTTTTGGCGCAATTCTCAGCGATACGAGAACTATCTTATGGTAGTGTAACATTTTAATTTTTATGCCTTTTTTGACGACATTGCTTGCTTTCAGTTTGGTCACTGAGTTTTTGCAAATGCAATCGAGATCAAAAAACTTCATAAAATATTAACTTTCAATGGAGCGTCAAAACTCCAAATTAGTATTAACTTTTTGTTTTTACTAAACTTTTAAACTAGATTACTTAGTTACTTAACTGAAACTTTTTAATCTAGCGATTAATCTCCATCAAACGAGATTTATCACCAACTTTAAAAGGGCTATTGCATTTTTGCTTTAGCCCTTTTATCTATCTAAAAACACATATACCTCTAAATCTTCACCATTTGCGTTTTAAGCGACTTTCCTTAAACCATATACAAACACTAAGCCTAACAGCAAAAAATCAAATTTGACGCAAACTGTGAGTCTAGAATTTGTCTTTCGGCACATCCTGTTCACGATCTACCATAAAATCTTCTAAATCTTTTGAACCACCATACTTTTTAAAGAAGTTTTCCCAAGTTCCTTTTACTTTACGCTCTAAATCTTCTGCATTATCTACAGGAAGACTCACACCATTTTTCAAAAGGACATACGGAGCATCAAAATTAACGGTGATATTTTCTGAAAGTGCCGTCTTTCTGCTTAAAAGACTCACTTCTTCTACAAAAAAAGACACGATGTAGCCTTTGTCTGCATTCCTCAAACACTCGTTAAAGTCATGGTTTAAACTCATTCTATGAATAAATGCTTTTGGGTTCAAAGCAATGGAGTCAGCCATAATCTGTTTTCCTAAAGCTTCTCTATCCTCTTTAAACAATTTCAGATTTTTGGAGTATTTTTTGGTAGACATAAAACAATCTCCAACTGAGGATATAGCCTAAGCAAATGAGTGAGACAGTGTTTCGTGGAACATATTAAGAATTGACTCAAATGACAAGAACAAAAACCCCTTTACAGGGCTATTAACTGAGTTAGGCTTATTTGGTCTCATTTTTCTGTCTGCGGTAATATGTCGCACGACTAATTCCCATTGCTTCCCACGGCTTTGTTGATCTATCAGAATCAACTTTCACACCACGTTTAGATTTTTTACCACCAATAGCACCTTTTCTGCTTTGTCGATCTATAAACTCTTGGTAATAGTAACCGTCCTTTCTCCAACAGTATCGGCTTATACTCTTAGCAATGCCCTTTACTTCATTGAACGTCATTGGCTCAGGTAAGCCCTCGTTTAGGCTTACACAATGGGCAATCATTGCAGTTTCCCATTGCTTGTAGGTTTTACCTCTATACGCTCGTATCTCTTGATATGCGAAAGGACAAGCTGTGTGGAAGACATAACAGTTACGTCCTAAACCTATTGCTTCATGTCTTGAAATTTTTTCCTTTTTGAAAAATTTAGGTTTTGGAGGTAGGTCTATTTTTTCAGCAAGCTCACGGAGCGAATACGGTTTTTTTCGTAGCTCTGTGACACGCCAATTCAATGAAGCAGGGTTTTTCGTAATAGTTCCTGAATATGCCACGTCGGCATCAAATAGTTCTTGTAATCGCTGTATGATGGCGTGTGCGAACTCAATGACTTTCAACCTACTAGCATCTGTTTTATAAATTGGTTCTTCTAACTCAAAGACTATATGAGATCTGCCACCAACAAAATTAGCTGTCACAAAATTTGGTAGTGGTATTCCAACTCGATTGAATAAAATCTCTACAAGTGAATGTTCGTAATCTAGGTCTAATATTATATATTTTTGATAGTAAGGACTATTTAGCTGTATATATTTGTATTTTATAGCTATTTCTTTAGGACGAACAAGCAATCCTGTACCTTTTAAGTCAGTACACCATGGTTTTTTAGGTAAATTTTCAGTTAAATGCTCTAAAAATAAACTACTTATAATTTCGGTCAATGTTTTTACTCAATTGGCTTGTGTTATCAAAGCACAACAGGTAAAATGACAGCATATTCTAGGTGCTTGTAATACTTATCCTGTTGCAAGATCCCGAAAATGAAGCCCGCCCGCCAAGATGGGCTTTTTTTTCGACTACAAAAAAGTGTAACTCAAGTAGAATCAGAAGTTAAGATAATAAGACTGAAATCTATTTAATAATTAAAAATAACACCAATTACATGCCCTAAAAGCCCTTTCTTACGTGGTTTTAGCTCAGTTTCTGTTTGCTCTTTCCCTGAATACACTGCGGTTCTTATCGGCTGTGACTCACTAATAACTTGGGGAGCTATTTCTTGAGTAGCATCCTCTTGTTTACCACCTGAATCTTTTGGTGTTGGTGCTGAAAGTAGAGTCTGTAAAAGATGAATGCTTGTGTCTTTTTCTTTAATTTGATCTTTTAAAAACTGTTCAGTTTCTTCGGCTTTTTTAAGCTGTTTTTCTAACATGTCCACCTGTAACTGCAACCTGTCAACTTGTGTACCAATTTGTACATGAGTTGACTGTACCTTGGTGACGACTTCTCCCTTACCATCAGGTTCACCAAAAACTCGTATTGCTTCTGCAAAATCAACTTTTCCATCTGCTGATTTTGATAAATCTCCTTTATTTATACGTTTGTAGATGCTTTGTCGGTGTATTCCATATAGCTTTGAAAGTTCCCCTACTGTCATTTTTTTCATGATTTAATCCTTTGTACCTTTGTGTACCCAATATACATAAAAAGGGGACAAATAAAGGGGACAATTCGGTCAATGTTTTATATTTATTTAATTTAAAAGAGGAATCTTATTAAGTTGCTTTTTCTGCAGAATGATTAATGAGAGTTACAAAAACTCATGGAATATTGCTCAATAAGCAGGCGTGAAACGTGAATAATCCATAAAAAAGCCCAATCAGCATGGATTGGGCTTTTTTATATAAGATAAAACCATGATTTATATGAAATAAAAAATAGAATTTCGTATAAGGTGTATTATGTTAATTTTAGGAAATCTTTATTCTTAGATTTCATCTACTGGATTTTTGATATAGCTTCTTAGTCTAAAAATAATCAGATCTTGATAATATCGAGGTGGAACTTTTTCACCTAATAGCCAGCTTTGATATGTTCTAAATGGCACATTAAAAAGAATAGAACACATCGCCTTTTGACTAATATTTAATTCGATTTGAGCTTCTTTTAACTCGTCAACAAAGTTATATTCCATTTTGCCACTTCACAAATACGCACTGAGTGCGTATAATTAAATTAAAATTTTACTGGTTAGATATATGGAAGCTACTTCTGAACTCACATTCAGCGAAAAATATATTATCGCTGATACAATGTTACTAGATCTTGAAGACAAGTTTTCAGAAGATTTAATAATTAACAATGATCTAAACAGGAAGTTGGTTAGTTTCCAATCGAACAAAAGTGAACCTATTTTTCGATGGTTCCACTACCGTGAAGGGTTTTCGAAAGAACTCATCGAATACATCATTAATACTTTAGAGATCAAATCAGGAACCTTTTTGGATCCCTTTGCAGGAACAGCTACTGCCCCATTTACAGTACAGAATTATTTACAATCAAAAAGTTATGCTATTGAACTTATGCCGGTTGGAGTATTTTTCATTGAGTGCCGTAATCTATTTTCTCAAATTGGATATAAAAAACTTTTAGATTTTACTCAAAAAATTAAGACCTCACGAAACCAATGGTTATCTATAGATGAATATGATCAATTCAATCATATAAAAATTACAGATGGAGCCTTTACAACCGATACAGAAAAAGAACTAATGCAGTTCTTGAAATGGTCTGAAAGTACTAAAAATAATGAGTTCCATAAATTCTGTAAGTTTGTAGGTCTTTGTATTTTAGAGGCTATTAGCTTTACACGAAAGGATGGACAATATCTACGTTGGGATCATAGGTCCCCCCGTTTTGCTGATAAGAAGCCAAATACGTTCTCAAAAGGAGAGATTTTAAGCTTCTTCGATGGCTTATCAAAAAAAATTAATGACATAGAAACTGATATTCAAGAATCTAGTGAGCAACTTATTGAAGGTATTAACAATACTATTGAACTAATTCAAGGGAGCTGTTTAAGCGAAATTGAATTAATCCCTGATAATTCAATTGATGCAGTGATTACATCACCTCCTTATTGTAATCGTTATGACTACACTCGTACCTATGCTTTAGAGTTGGCATATTTAGGAATAGATGAAACTGGTATTCGACAATTAAGACAAGATCTACTTAGCTGTACTGTAGAAAATAAAGCTAAAGCATTTAGCAAGTATATTGATAAAGATACGCTAGAGTTGGTTGACAAAGTTTTTTATCAACAGCATGAGTTACTTAGTATCTTAGATTTCTTGGAAGATGAAGCTCGAAATGGAAAATTAAATAATAAAGGTATCGTCACTATGGTAAAAGGCTATTTTTACGATATGACACTACATCTTATTCAAGTATATCAAAAACTTAAGCTATCTTCTAAATATGTGATGGTAAACGATAATGTTCGTTACAATGGTTTAAATATACCTATTGATCTACTTCTATCTCGAATTGCACAGGACATTGGATATAAAGTAGAAAAAATATGGGTACTACCTAAAGGTAAAGGAAATAGCTCACAGCAAATGAAAATTTACGGTAGGTCAGAGTTAAGAAAGTGTGTGTATATATGGAGTAAGTAAATCCATATATACACCCTTTAATATTTCTTATTGAACAATCAAGGATACAACCTCATCCAGTTGATTCATTTTCATAAGATTTGCAGCAGCAGTCAGTTTGCCAGCTTGTAAATAATTAAATATTTCTTGAGACATACTGACTTCAATTGCAGCACCGATAAAATAAAGTTCAGGAATAGCTTTGTTGTTGTTTGTATAAACTTCAGCAATTCGGTCCAAGGCAGATCGAGCAGTTTTCCAATGTTCATCAGCACCAGCTGGATCTACACCACCTTTAAGTTCACCACATGCTATGACTTCATCCATATTGTGAATTGAACCTAAATTTCCACTTTTACCTTGTGTAACTATGAAATCTACCGATTTATTTAAAAAGTTTGGTTTTTTATCAAAGACTATCGTGCGTTTTTCATTATTTTCAACCCACGTTAAATCTGTGATTTTCCCAGTACTATTTTTATTAATAGAAACTTGATAACCATTATTTTGCAGATATTGTAGAATATGATTTGTAAGTAGATTTTGTGCTGCTTGCCCTACAGCATTTCTCATCACTCCACCCAATGCATCTCCAGACGTCAAAAAATAACGATTTACTAATTCCCTTTCATAGGAAGGGTCATTTATCTTCGTAAAATCAATACAAGTGTTAAGTAGATTATCTTGTTCAATTATCGACAAATGCTTTAAGCTCTTTTTAGACAACATACATGCTGATAATAAAAATTCACGTAATTGAGGGTTAGAGATAAGCTGTGATTGGGTTAAACGTCTATTTCTACCTAAAAAAATATCCGCTAAAAAGAAATATCCACTAGATCGGTTGAGTTTTTGTTCTGCTTGCCATTTAAAACCTTGAACGATATCCACTGGTGTAGAAACCAAATCTGCTGATTGCGTTACTGTTTGCACTAAAAGTTCCTATTAAAAAAATTAAGACATCTTAGACAAAACAAACATTTATTACGACAAGTTGTGTCGACTTAACATAAAATCTCTTATGCGAAATAAAAAATATTTAACTGTTTCTCTGTGAAAAAATTGTCTAATTTATTTCGGTCAATGTTTTAGTATATACATGATATTTAATAATAATTTGACATTATCATCTTTTTTACTTAAT
>NZ_JAMXXM010000036.1:0-15745 GCF_024129715.1 Acinetobacter lwoffii | reverse complement strand
TGTTAGGGATGGTTTCCCAGGATGATGGTATTGGATTAATGAGCGTTACTGAAACACTAGACAGCAAAATTAAAGCCCAGGAAGAAAAGCTAAAACAGCTCAAAGCTCAAAGGCAGGCAGCATTAGCTAGAGCACGAGCTAAAGAGAAAGAACAGGCAAGAAAGGATGATACCAGACGTAAGATTTTAATCGGATCCTGTATGCTGAAAATCACTGAAGATGATGAACAGGCTAGAGCTAAATTAATTGCTCAGATGGACAAGTATTTAACGGATGAAAGAGATCGTAAATTATTTAATTTAAATTGAAATCGGTATTAGAGAAGACCTTATGCCCTTACATGAAAGTGTTTGTTATCAGCAAGAAGATGGAAGCTGGAAAAATGTTTTATATCATGAATTATTCAGTCCAGAATTAAGAAGCTTTCTTCGAACTCAGTATTTATATGATTCTCCAGAAAAAGCCATAGAATTAGGGGTTAGAAATCGTGAAGATTCTCCCCATTTTTATCAAAAAAGAGGAATAAGAAGAAGCCTAAATGGTAGAAGAGATAACTCGACTTATCATGATCAACAAAGAGATATATTACTAGAAGAATTACAAAGTTATTCCAAAGTGCTTACTGGTTTTTATGAGTTTTCAAAGAGTCAGGAGAAAAGCTTTGAAAGAATTTCTTTATTGAAAGAGTATAACTGGGCGAAAGAAGTAACCTTTGCAGTAACAGAAAAGGGGTATTTACGGTTTGATTTATTTGGGCAATCAAAAGCCCTATCCCTAACAGATAAGCAACCTTATTTCGCTTTGGAAGTAGTTGAAACTCATTTTAGTTCATTGGAGGCTTTTTCAGCTTTATTAGAACTATCAAAAAAATTGCCTATTGTTATTGGTTATTTTTTTATAAAGAAAAAGAACTATTTTAATAAGTTAGATGTAAATACTAGACGTAAATCCACCGCTAATTTAAGGCTGACTTGTTATATTTCTGATGGGGATTTCTGGATTCGGGATGAAAGATTTTATGAAGGTAGAGAACGACCTGAAGATTTAGAAGTTTACTATAATGAAATACGAGAGCAAGTAACTGCTAAGTATATGTAAGATCTTGAGGAAAAGTACGAATTTGGTATTTAGATGGGTTTCTATAGGCTATAGACCAGTTTAAAAGGAGTATGGGCCTTCAGCATAAAAGATAAAAGTTATATAAATCAACAAGATATAATGACAGAAACTAGGTATGATTCTCCATACCCCTTAAAATTTAGCGGAATAAGTTTACTTATTCCGCTAAATTTTAAGGGGTATGGACGGTAAAACACAACAAATTTTTGTATTAATTTTGTAATTTTTTACGCTTTTTCAAAACTGCTGAAGGCCCATACGGAAAGTACTGCAAACTATTTTTGGGTGGTTGGTTGTAAGGGGAGCTTATTATGTTTTTGGTAAATTTATAGTATTGATTCACATGTGAAATTAATAAAATAATCGGATTAGAAAATAAAAAACCCCGGCATCCTGCCGGGGTTTCTCATATTGGGTTGCTAGGTATGACTCCTGTCTTACCTCACGCTCCTGGTGCGATCTTTCTTATTCTTGTTGTTTGGAACATCCTGTTCTCTATGGCTTCATCATAGGAAAATTCACCTATCCTGGACAGCCGCAAAGGGCCGAGTTTCATGTGAGCCAAAGCGTACAAAATAGCCTAAATTTTATCCCCAGCAATTGGGGATAGTTTTGGAACCTGGATCCGTATGAAATGGGCACTGTTCGCCAAATTGATCATTTATTAATCGATTTTCTTGGCAAAATGTTACAGATTTGCTTAAAAACTCACCAACTTATTACAAAAGCCAATTTCTGGTGGTTTCTTAGTCATGACTAAAATTTTAAGTTGTTGATATTTAAATTAATATACAAGTGTACTTCGTATAATCACCATTATGTTAAATGCTTTATTTTTCCTTAATTTTTTACTTCTAAATTATGTCCTTTCTTAAGCTATTGATTGTATTTAAATTAAACAAAAATAAGAAACGTTGTTTTAAAATATAGTTCTACAATCACTTTATAATGTGTCCTAAGGACACATTATAAAGTGATTAAGTAAATAATTCAAATTATTTTTTTTAAAATCATATTTATCAGTAACTTATATTTTTATTAAAAAAAAATTACTTGACATTATTAACTCTAAAAGTATATAAGTCCTTAGGACTTATATACTTTTAGAGAACATTACTTATGAAAAAAGCCCCTAAATTGTCTTTGAATAACGCAATGATAATTTGGTTTTTGGATGAGTATAAATACGGCTCAATAAATAGATTTGATTTATTTCTCAAATTTAGAGAACTTTTCCTTTCTAAAAAAATTGGTAATCAGCAAATATCAATACATGGTAATACTGATTTGGAACTGGCTTTTAAAAGATTTACATATGAGTATCTTGCTGAAGAACCATTTATGAATGCGTATGCCCCTCATGCAACTGGGTATGGATATTTCGTTAAAAATAAGAATAAATTGACACCTGTAGAGTTAATATTTCCGCTATTTCCACATGCTTATTTGACTTATTTATCTGCAATGAGACATTACTCAATTACAGACAGAATCCCAAAACAAATACAAATAGAGCTTCCCTCTAGAACTCAATGGAAAGCCAAAATTATTGAAGTTGTAAATCAAATTGATGCTTCAATCGACGATAAAGAAATAATCCTTAAATATTTGCCTAGATATCCTAAAAATAATGATGTGTATTTCAAAAAAAGGCTTTTAGTATCCTCAACAAACTCACCAAAACCTTATATTCAGTTAGATAATGGGGTAAGAGTAATAGAAATAGGAAATCTATTTGTTGAAATGATCAATAATCCCAAAGAGTGTGGTGGGATCGAGCATGTCATGGATATATTTAGAGAATATGGAGTAGCATTTAAAAAGAAAATTTATAAGGCCGCTTTAGAATCAAGTTTAATCTCTCAAGCTAGAATTGGCTTAATATTTGAACAAATTTTAGAGCAAAATGATCCTGAAATTATTAAAATGAAAAATAGAAACAAAGACTTAAGAGGGAGTAGTAGAGTTTTTTTAGCTGGAAAAGATTTCTCTAATATCGTTAATGTAGAATGGTGTCTTTCTTTAAATCACTCGTGTGTAGAGCCATATGGAATTGAATTTAACTCAATGGGTTAGTGAAACGGAAGACTATGTCGATATTAGAAGAGCAATGCATATAGTACTTACAGCTGTAAGTTCTAGTAGTAGGCTTTCTTCTATTATGGCTCTAAAAGGTGGTGTATTGATGGCAATTCAATACGCTAATACACGATTTACAACAGACTTAGATTTCTCTGCATTAAGTAATCCACAAGAAGTAGATATAGAAGCTCTTCGTTCCGAATTAAATAACTCATTATTAGCTGCTGAAGTAGAACTCAATACTTATAACCTTGCTTGTCGAGTACAGAAAATTAAAAAACAACCGAAGGATTTCGAGACAGTAGATTTTCCTTCGTTACTTATCACTATTGGCTACGCAAAAAAAGATAATGTTGGTGCAATGAAACGCCTGGAGAAAGGCGAATCCCCTCATACAATATCTATTGATTATAGTTTTAATGAAGTTACTGGCGAACTTGATGAAGTTCATCTTGAAAATGAAGAAGTTGTAAAAGTCTATAGTTTCACGGCTTTAATGGCTGAAAAATTTAGATCTATTCTTCAACAAGTTGTAAGAAATAGAAGTCGAAGACAGGATGTTTATGATCTTCATCATTTAATTACAAACTTTGCTAAGAATACTGAAGGTGAGAAAGTTCAGATATATAATTCATTAATTGAGAAATCAGCTAATAAAAAAATTGATGAATATCTACGACAATCAGCTTTACAGGATCCAGAGATACGTACTCGATCTGAAGAAGGTTTTGAAGATCTAGAACATGAGGACGTGACAGAAGTTAGTTTCGAAGAAGCCTATTCACTTGTTCAAGAATATTTTGAATCATTACCTTGGGAGAATTCTTGATTGCAAGTAGAAGAATTTAATTTCCAAGGACAAAGACTTACCAATCTAGATGTAATTAAACAAGTACATTATGAAAGCGTTTCTATTTTTTTAGTGGTAGATGGTTTCAAAGAAGATAAAACCATTTTAACTAGGCAACATATTGAACAATTTGTTGATGAGTTATTTTGTATAGTTACGCCTTTTACAGACTATTCTCAGTTTATAAGTAGATTAAAACAACTAGAAAAAAGTTTTAATGCTTCTGTAAGTTTTTTATGGATAGAAAAAGATAAATGTTCTGTTGGTTTCTGCGGAGACTGTCGTGTTTACTTAAATGGCAGTTTAAAAACAGTAGATCATACTCAGGCTTGGAAAATGTGTTCAAGAAAGATTATGAATCCTAATGTAATTGGAGAATTATGTATTACTCATCCATATCAAAATGTCCTTAATAAGACTATAAAAGATGATGAATGTGAAATAATTCATTTTGATTTACAGGCAGGAGATGAAATTTTTATTATTACTGATGGTGGATGGCAGCAACTACATCACAAAATAATAAAAAGAGAATGTAATCCAAATGAACTATGTAATGAAAATTTTAATGACAATGCTAGTGGATATTACATCAAAAGATAGTTTTAGAGTTTTGTAGGTTTCCAACCTTTATTTCACAATTTTATTCAATTTAAAAAATATTATCCGGTTTTTTGATGAGTCATTATTTCATGTGCTTGTACTGAAATTGGCTCATCAAAAAATTGGATGCCTGGTTACCCAGAAGGAAGGAAAAAACGGCTCAGAAAACCCCTTTTTTTAGGTTCAGGTTCAGTGGTTTCTGGAACAGGAATACGTTTATTTTCTGAAGTAGTCAATCCGTCCTCTTTAAGCTGTTTCGAGGGAATATTTGTTGTTATATCAGTTGGATTAGATGGAATCCTACTTTCAATATTCTCTTTATTAGAATCAATATTAGCTTTTAGTGGCTTCATTTCAATTAGTGTAAGAAGCGTATCAATACGAGCATTAGCTTTAGTCTCTCTATCTTCTGCTTTTTCTAATTGTTTCTTCAAAAAATCGATCTGATTTTTTAATTCTATAACTGTTTTATCAGTGTATTCAGGTGTATCCAGGTTTTGTATTTGAGGAGTATCAATACGTTTTGACTGTTTTCCACTAAACGGTTCACCATATACTCTTAATAACTCTGAAAAGTCTATAAAGCCATCATGATCACGGCTTAATACCCCATTTTTTATATCTTTATAAAGTGTCGCTCTGGATTTTTTATACAGTGTGGCAGCATCACTAACACTGTATTTTGTACTTGTTTTCATAGTGTATTACTGTGTATTTAAGATACGTATTGGAGAATACAATAAGTGTATTCTTCAATACACTCAAGGTTTGAAGCCCAAGTTCTGTAAGTAAGGTAAAAACTGCTTCTGTTGTTTTGGATCTCTAAGTTTTTCTTTGATTTTTGAAGCTAATATTTCATAGCTCTCACCCTCACGTGCTAGATGAGAAAGTTCATGTAGACGCGATAGTTGATTACCAAACATATTTATCTGAGCATCTGTTAACTTATAGAACTCTTTCGGTATGTCTGTACTTTCCTGACCAATACTTTTTGTTTTTTCTTTAAAAGAAAAAGTAATATGAGTAACTTTACGACCTGTTTTTTTCTGCTCATACGTTACACGTAAAGGGCTGTATTCATTTATTTGATCTACAGCAGTATCAATTACCCTTTTTTTAAAATCAGCAAATAACGGATACTTTTTACCGAGTTCCAACATGGTTCGTAGATTATCAACAGAGATTTCACGCTTACCTATTTGTCTGTATTGCACCAGTAACTCATAAATACGGATACCGTACCCACTGTTGATACCTGCGATATCAGATAGAGCATATTTCGTAAATTCTCTACTTAGGTTAGATATAAAAGGCAAAATTGGTTTTGAAAAGCGAATACCAATAACACTTTGACTATCTAGAAACTGAACCTCTTGTACCCATCTCATTTTGATAGATTTATCGTCCACAGAAAGGTTGATAGACCTTTCATAAAGTCTATTAATCCCTTCTTTTAAATCTCTATAGGCTGTTTTCTCGTGTACTCCTAGGAGCTGTAATTCATTAACACTCACTGGGTATAACTCATCATCTGTGATGGGTTGATTCTTTGGAATACGTGAAATGGCTGCTAAGACAATACGTTGCTCTACGGCACTTAATTGATATGAAGCTTCTATAACTTGATTTGATTTTACAACTTGATTCTTATCCAAAATAAAACCATTTAATTTTTAATATATGACAAATATATACTTGTCATAGTTAGTAGTCAATCCGTCATAGTTAAGTAGTCAATCCGTCATAGTTAGTAGTCAATCCGTCATAGTTAGTAGTCAATCCGTCATATTTAAATGCTGAAACCATTGCTACTAAAGGCATACAGAGGGCTGAAAAGATTTAAAATATTTAAAAATAATTAAAAAAGGGAATTTGAAAAATTGCCCTTGGTTTTCGCTTCGCTCAAACTCTATTGAATCTCGCTTTCGCTCGATTCGTCGGGGCAATTTTTGGTTCATATTTTCGTGACTTTTAGAAAAAGCAAAAGCAACTCGGAATTCGCTTCGCTCATGAGCTTTTTTTCTCGCTACGCTCGATTTAAGAATCAAATTTGGAAAGTTCGCACCCATTCGGGATGCTCTATAAAGCAAGTGATTGATTGATAGGGAGCTTGTAATCAGGGAAAGGGATGGGCAATTTTTTTCAGTTCGCTCGTAGACACTCGCTCTGTTTATCGACTCATGCCACGAGATTTCATTTTAGGAGCTTGTTGCTTTGCTTTGAGCTGTTGTTCTTGTCTAAGTTTGATTTGTTGTTCTGCTTTGATCTCATCCACACAGGTTTTGATGGTCTGATAGTTTTTATATAAGTTTTTGTATTGCTCGGCTTTGGCCGGATGCTGCTTTTGGTACTGTTTCCAGGCATGTTCTTTGAATTTTTCGTTTTCCAATAAATCCTTCACACCATTTTTTTTCTGGTATTCATGTCTGCCTTTCAGTTGTTTGTGTTCCTGGTAAATCGCATCACGTTGTGCTTCCCAAGCTTTTTTTCCAAACAGCAAGGGCTTGTTCTGACCTAACTCGTTGTGTTGATCCACCAGGCTTTGCAATTTGTCATGACTTTGTTTGAGTCCGCTTTTCACGATGTCTTGGGCGAGCTGCTGACTAAACTCGTTTTTATGCTTTTGCATCTTGCCCAGGGTGTTTTCTGCCTTTTTGAAAACATCCTGCATAAAATCCAGGTCTAGATTCGTCTCTTTTGCGTTTATTTCGCCTTGTAGCAGTTTGACTAGGGTTTCCCTCTGTTTTTGCTCAAACAGGGATTTTTCGTCAATTGGTGGCGTTTTGGCGCTATTTTCGATCTGAGTCTGTTGTTCTGTTTTCAATGTGCTGAGTTTTATTTCATTTTCAGCAATCAGCATGTCCATATTTTTGCCATATTGCAGCTGAGCCTGATTTCTTTCTTTGATTTCATCATTGGTTCGGCTGATTTCGGTTTCGATGCCTCTTCTACGTAGTTCGGTGACTTTCGGTCCTTCGTGCAGGGTAGCTTCCAGGCCATTCTCTTGGTCTTTGTAGCTGCGATGGTCGACCCGGGCGGTGGACCCGGCCAGATCCAGGTGCATATTGCAGATATCGGCAAAGTGTTCACGCCAGTGCTCGATTTCTCCACTGTGTTTCTGGTCCAGTTCCCGGGTTTTATCGGTAAAGCCTTCCGGAGTGAGTTTGCGTGTGCTCATCAGGATATGCGCGTGATAATTGCGTTCATCGCTGCCGGATCCAGTATGCGGTGCATGGATACAGGCATCGACGGCCACCTGATGTCTGTCCACGATACTGCCGCATAGTTCTTCGAGCATGGCCAGGCGTTGTTCCTGATTTAATTCACTTGGAAAAGCGATTTCAAATTCCCGGGCAACTGTCGAGTTTTTTCTGGTTTCCCGTTGTTCAACTTCGTTCCAGAGTTTTTCCCGGTTTTTTAAATGCTTTGGTGCGCCTTCCGGTAAATAAATTTCTTTATATTCCACACCAGTTTTTCGGCTGTAGTCATGTTCTCGGCCTTCACGTTCACAATAGATCTTTTCACCGGCCCGATAGGCGATTGCAGCAGTGGCGGAACGCCCTGCTGATCGTGCTACGGTTTTGACTGAAAAGTGGTAAATCGCCATGCCTGTTTTTCGCTTTTAAATTTTCACGTAGTGAAATACAACCGTGGATACGGTTGTCGGGGTATTGGGGAGACCCCAATCGGACTTGCAAACGAAGTTTGCATAAGTGCGCTCTTCGAGGAAAACATTACTATACATATAGCACCTTGAATGCATATTCAAGTGCGCTTATGTTAGGGATGGTTTCCCAGGATGATGGTATTGGATTAATGAGCGTTACTGAAACACTAGACAGCAAAATTAAAGCCCAGGAAGAAAAGCTGAAACAGCTTAAAGCTCAAAGACAAGCAGCACTTGCAAGAGAACGTGCTAAAGAGAAAGAACAGGCACGAAAGGATGATACCAGACGCAAGATTTTGATTGGGTCATGCATGCTGAAAATCACTGAAGAAGATGAACAGGCTCGGGCAAAACTGATTGCTCAAATGGATAAGTATTTAACGGATGAAAGAGATCGTAAGCTTTTTAATTTATAAATTTTGAGAGATGAGTTGTGGAAGATCCAACACTTGATGAGTTAATACAGAAGACAAAACTATTCTTTGAACATCACTGGAACGTAGATCTATTAGGAAAGCCCCCTGAATGGTCACCAGTACATTTTAATTTTGGGAAAATTCCTAATTACGATAAACAAGGTGTATATGCGTTTATTAAAGGGGATCTAGTGACTTATATTGGTGTTGGGACTTCTAGAGGTGCTGGCCGTTATCGTGGTAATGGCTTAAGCGCCAGGGTAATGAAATATTGCCGATGGAATGAAGATAAAACTGAATATATTGCGATAGATCCAAGACTGAAAGATGCAGGATCCATCATTACGATAGGCTTTGAACGTGATAGGGCTTATTTAGCAAATGCTCTAGAGGTTTTTCTTATCTCTAAACTTCAACCTGTCCACAATATGGTTAAAGTTGGTATGTAATTTCGCATAAGAGATTTTATGTTAAATCTAGCCTGTTTGCCCTTTTATTTTTGAATTGTTTACTAGATGGCAGCATAGTTGAGTAAAATCGAATAATATGATTAGAATCATGAAATTTAGTGCGTAATCCAGACTATTACTTTAAATAGTTAGCTTTTTACTCTCTACAATTCAGATTAATATAATTATCTATATTGGATATAGGCACATTCAATGAAAATTTTTAAATATTCATTTGTAATTCTAGCTGTAGTTTCAGTCTCTGCTTATACCATGAGTGACCGGCAGTCCACACAGTTTCAGGTCAAAATAAAAGTCAATGAAATTTGTGATATCGGCACAGGTTCTACTTCTAATATAGATTTTGGTACGATTTCTCGTAATACCCAAAATATCCAGGCAACGGGTAGTCTAAATGTCTCATGTACTAATGGTACGCCTTACAATATTTCACTAAATAGTGATGGTACACTAAAGAATACTCAGGATGCTTCCTTGAAGCTTTCATATCGACTTTATCAAGATGCATCTATGAGCAAAGAATGGGGAAACAGCTCTGAAAATCTTTTTTCACAACACGGTACAGGACAAACTCAAAATATTACCATTTGGGGGAAAGTGCCTGATACTAACGTTCCTGCCGGTCAATATATAGATACAGTTACTGCTACGATTACCTATTAAATATAGGGTTTTCTAATAAGTTAAAGTCACAGTAATGGTATCGGAATATTTCCCTATACTGCTAATGCTTTGCGATGGGACCATCGCATAAACAGGGATAGTCTGGTGGGTTATAGAATATGAAGTATCCGCCTGCCAAATGTTCGAGTGACTTGGATCCTGATATAAACCGTATTGAATATAACTTCCTAAAGAATTTTTCATACGTCTTTGTGAGCCCAATGGATTTAGACCATTATTTAAACTTACCTTCATATTGGTACCCATTGGACATGCTAATTGAATAGTCCCTGAACGATATAAAGTATTATTCAATAGCTCCACTGAACCAAAATCTATATCTGATGCAGATAAAATCAAACAGCTATTTTCATAGTTAGAATTGATGACTATATTGTTAGTTGAGCTATTTTGACTAGTTAGAGCTTCTAAATCTGAAGGTACTTCTAAGCCATAGCGATAAGCATAGTATAGCTTTATGGAAGTACTATTGGTTTTATAGGAGCCAGCAGGTACATTTTGTCCTGCAAGAACTTGACCATACATTTTGACTAATGTACTCGGACTTCCTGTATTAGCACCTACTTGAACAGACTGGCACTGAGCTGTATTTTTAGCGTCTGAGTTTGGTATCTTGCGTGTTCGTGCGACATCATAATATAAGTTATAATTTAATAAGGAAGCAGGATAGTTATCATAGTTAATCATTGTGCGAGGATCTTTAGCCGCTGGATCTATACTATCAACTACCATACATATCTTATATGTCACAGGCTGACTCCAGTTTGAGTTACATGTTACGGTAATATCCGTAGAAGCTGTCATCGAGCCTTGTATGTTCGCTGTGCCTAGGCTTAAATTACCTCCACTTACCCAGCAACTCTCTGCATAAGCAGATGAAGAGCATATGCTATAAGCTAAAAACAATAAGCTCATACAAGCTAAACGCTTGATGAGGCCATAAGCTTTGATTCGGTTAAATTGATGAGTTATTGACATACCACCCTTCCTAAATCGCTAAAACCTTCAAGAGTGGAAACTTCAGGAAGATTCACTTGGCATTGCTTAAGCTCATCGCCAATATATAATTTATTATTTTTCACATCATCTAAATATACAATACCATCATGAGCTACAATGGTTTTAGGAGACTGCTGTATTGATGGTTGAATATCCCAAACAGATTTACCCACTGCTAGATTCTCTCCCTGATCATCGACTGCCTGTAATTGAACGGATTTCACTTGATACATTGGAAAACGAACGAATACACCACTTGCCTGACGAGGTACAACATCTTGCTGTGTTGTTTCTATTTTTAAATTTATGGGTAGGTTCAGGGTATCAACTGCTACACTATTATGCTGATATGGATTTAGACGATCCAATAGCAAATATCCTTTCTGATTAGTTTTACCAATCAAACGATTCTCCATACGCACCGGTACGCTAGCAATATCATCTGTTGAGACAATAGCAAATGAACCGTTACTCAAACGCGTGGGTAGTATCACGTCTTTTAGAATAACTAACCCTCCGTTGACTGAGGCAAATGCACTGGTATTATTTTGTTGGTCTGATGCTGTATGTTGCACATTTAATTGTGCTAACCCATAGCGACCGAGATAGTCGATCTGCCCCTGAAACTGTGAGTATTGATCTGTACGATTGGCCATGGCTTGCCATCCCATCCCTCCCTGATCTTGATTTAGCGTATGCATTATATTCACACCAAACTGTTTGTTATCATGACTATGCTGTATTGATGCTGTGGCTGAGTTACGTTGCGCCCAAGGGATATTAAGTGATAGATAATAACTATCTTTCTTATTAATTAAATCATGCGTATAACCTAAATTTAGGTTCATACGTTGCGGCAAGATATAAGACCAGTTTAGCAATACAAACTTACTCTCTTGCTCCGTATATTTTTGCTGGATATAGCTACTTCCCAACTGACCAATTTTAGTATTAAAACCTATATAAAATTGGTCTGACCTACTGGCAAATGCCGCATCATTCAAGCTAGCAATATCATTAAACTCACCAAACTGTCGTAGCCCATTATAATTTAAACTTATTAATTTAGAGTTCCAACTATAACCTAGGCCTAATAATTGTCCATGTTGCTCAGGTGTACGACTATAAGCATAAGAGAGATTAAGCTGTCCTGCACGTTTGCCTAATTGATAAAGTGTGCCTAGTCCTGCCTGTTGCAATTGATCGGTCAATTCAGTATGTGTTTCCAGAGTAAGTTTATTTGATATTCCATAACGATAGCTTCCACTAAATGCAGGATCTTGTGCATAATCAAATGAAGATAAGCCATAATTTAACTTTGGATAACCTACATTAAAAGACCAGTCATTTAAGCTTTTTGCGAGTAGATTATTCGTACCATATAAGGGAATATTCAGTACTTGCTGTTGACCATTAATATCTGTAATGACCATTTGTGCATTGCCTGCACCTGTAATACTGGGGACTGATTGAATATCAAATTGTCCTGGTACGACATCTTGAGAAGCCTGCTTAATACCATTAATTATTAAATCTACTTGTGAAGGCAATGCTACCTGACCTTTAAAACTCATTAAGGGGGTCGTCACGGTATAGGGTTGTAAAGCAAAATTTTTCGATAAACTAAGACCACTCAAGCGAGTAGAGCGTGTCCATGACAGTGCATTACTTTGTGCATCACCTAAACGTAGTCTAAGCAATTGTTCTGGGATATCTTTTTCCCAATATGTATCCAGTATATGATGATTTATAAAGGCATTATCTTGATATTGGTAGCTACTAGAAAGGCTGAATACCCCACCAAATAGCCCAAAAACACGAAATTCATTCCAACCATTTAAAGAAAATATATTCTCATGCTGCTGAGCAAAGGCAGTGTAATTGAGCAAGACACCTGTTTTTTCATGCAATGGATTAACTTTTGCAGCAGGCAGATGCTGATAGCCATATTGATGTTGACTGCTTAACAGTGTAATAGGTACTTGGATTGAAATTTTTTGATTGAGGTCGTCATATTTATAGCTTAGCCCTACAATCTGATCAAGTGCAATATAGGGTACCTGATCAATTATGATTGGTGTTATCTCGGCAGTAATGGCGAAATTTTTTAAGGAAGCTACATCAATATAGAGTTGCTGATCTTGTTGTAAAAAATGACCAATTTGAATTTGTGCAGACTGATTTACTTCTACATCCAAATACAATTCCTGTTGAATCGCACTGTCTATATTATTGGATAAGTATTGTTCTGCAAATGTTGTCGGTGCTGTGATCAGCATCATTCCTGCAAGTATAAAATTGCTTGCTCGAACCTTCAATAATCAGAAACTCCCTATACCTAAAGCTTATTCTGTATCAGGGAGATAATGGTAGAGTTTGTTCACGAAGATCCATATTAACTACAGCTATAAACTTTCCACCACGCGTAACATTTATATTATTTGGAATTTTCCATTGCATGCTTTTCCCACTAAGTACATAACCCATCAATCCCATTTGAATTGGTATTTTTTTGCCTTGCGCATCCATGTAGGAAAACTGACTAAAGCGCTTATAATGACTAGACTGATTGTTGATTGTTAGTGTTTGCGTATTATATTTAAAGCTCATACCTTGCAGGGATGTTATGCCTTGATCTGTATCATTACTGTCCGATACTTTTAAAAAAACAGGAATGGAATATTTGAGTAACAATTGTAGACCACTTTGTACATCAGTCTGGGAGTTAGGTAATTCATCCACGATGAGACGATAAGCTTGTTCAGTCGTATTTGCTATTTGAGTATTGCGGATCAATCGAACCAATTGCCGTTGTCCGGCAGGAATGCTAATGACCATAGGACTAGCAATTAAATCTTTGGAGTTTGTTAAAATATCTTGTTGATTGCTTTGTGTCCAAGCGTTCACCCGTACTTGTGCACGAATACTCTCATTACCTGTATTAGTCAACCAAAGTTCTTTGACTTTTTCTTGTGGTGAAAATTCTAATAAAATAGGCGCAACTTGCAAACTGGCAGCATGCGCCTGTGTTATAAAAATACTAGCTGCCAAGATTCCTGCACCACAAATGTGAAATACATGAGAGAATTTGGCTGGCTTTTTCATGTGGACTCTTTACGATAATAAAAATTAATAAGTTACTGTAGCTGTGACGGTATCTGCATAGTTACCAGCGCGTACATTTGTAGAGCCAGATAATTTAGCAACTACAGGGATAGTCTGTACAGTACCTGAACCAGTTGCAGAATATTGATTATTGTCGTTGTCCCACTCTGCTGTATCACTGGATGCTTTAAATAATTTATAAGCAATGCTAGACGTAGAGTCAGTCGTATGAGTCATTTTCCCACTACTAGATAAACCAACGCTGTAGGGTGTTTGACTGGTACAAGTTACATTTAGATTACCCGTTTTATCTGTTGCTGTAATACCACTATCTACTTTGTCGAAATCGATATCTGTAGCACTGATCGCACATGTTGATACAACTTCAATTTTAACTTGGAAGGTTGTATCCGCAATTTTAGTAGAAGCAGTAGAAGCATTTGTTTGTCCTGCTATAAATACGCCAGAAGAAAGCAATAATGCTGTAGTGATAAAGTTTTTCATATAAGGGCCTATTAATAATGAAACAGATGGTTTTTTTTTAAAACTTGCTGTTATTTTTTAATAGTTTCATAAAAAAAATTTACTACTAAAAAATAGAGTGTGAAACATATCACATTTTATGACTTTTTCAATATTTATTGACGTTATTTTAAGCGACTTTAATTCGTATCCTGGACGGCACACCCGACGCTTATTTAAGAAATCTAAATAATAAAAAAGCCCAACATCCTGTTGGGCTTTTTTACATATTTGATGCTTTGGTTTGACTCCTGTCGCACCTGCATGTCCGTTGCTGTCTTTTCTTATTGTTGTCTGGAGCATCCTGCTCTCTATGTGTCCATGATATGAAATTAGTGCAGATCTGACTATTCGTTAAATCCCTAAATCCATGTACGTTTTGGCGTACAAAACAGCTTGAATTTTATCCTTAGATTTATCCGCAGAAAATGCGGATATTTTCAGAAATGAGAGCATTGAGAAATCAGGAAAAAACGCCAAAATGAATGTTTTTTGATCGATTTTATTGGCTAAAAGTTACAGCTTTGCTTAATAAAAAGCCGACTTGTTTCCAAGCCGGCTTTTCGACATCGTCGAGCACATTCTTTATATCATAAGTTTTTGATTTTTATATATTTAAAATATGCATTTCGTATAACCGCCATTATGTTAAGTGGAGGCTTTCACAGTTGAAATTTAGTATTTAAGTATTCGATAAAGCCCTCAATTTTCTTAATCACGTATAAGCAGATATACAAAGGACTCAGATTATCTTGCTGAGCTTTCTGTACTCTATACTTCGCCCTTTCTAAGACAGCAATTACATAGGGTATAGAGCTTTTTAGAATTTTTTTAGAATCTTTTTTTGAATACAGATAACAATCAATTTTTTCAAAAGGCCCATCATTGACCAATATTTCCAATATAGTGTCGCTAATGGATTTACTTATTGATTGCTCCATATGTTCAAATTCATATGAATGTAGAGCTTGTGCTATAACTATTTGAAGATTCTTCATTATGATTATTTAATGTTAGCCAATTTTGATCCTAGCATTATCTCCTGAAAAGAAAAAGCGTATAAAACCTAAAGTAAACATTGAGTTATTTTTATTCTTCATTATGAAAAGTTAAAAAAATGATTCTAGGGCCAGAGCTGACTTGGAATTTAATGGCGTTAAAGTACCTGCTGGTCATGTCCATGCAACATTAATGGCCGCTTTTGAATTTGCATATGCTCAAGTAATAT